>JANPGT010000452.1:0-2790 GCA_031424135.1 Chitinophagaceae bacterium | reverse complement strand
GCCCAATGTAATTCTTACGCCGCATATTGGCGGATCTACAGAGGAAGCACAAATGAATATTGGCGAAGACGTGAGCAATAAATTGTTTCAATACCTGGAAATGGGCAGCAGCACGGGCTCGCACACCATACCATCATTGAGCCTGCCGCCGCAGGAAGGCACCCACCGCATCCTGCATATTCATAACAATGTGCCCGGCGTGCTGTCTGCCATTAATACGGCGCTTTCGCAGCACCATATCAATATCCTGGCGCAGTATTTAAAAACAAACGATGAAGTGGGCTATGTGGTACTGGATGTAGACAAAAAACTGAGCAACCAGGCACTGCAGCTGCTGAAAGAGTTAAAGGATACTATTAAGGTAAGGTTGTTGTACTAAAGCTATGAGGTGCCAGCCATGAGCTGTTAGCCTTTCAACACTTTTCACTTTTGCTGTGAAGCCTGTTCGTTTATGTTAGGTATCACCGAAAAGAAGACATCAGACATCTCACATCAGACATCAGACATCGTGTACTATGAATGAGACGATAAAAAATTTAGAAGAAGCCCTTTCTTTATCACCAGACAATGTCCCGCTGCGCCTGCACCTGGCAGAATTAATGCTGCAGGAAAAAATGTATGTGGAAGCGGGTGCACACTTTGGAGAAGTGTTGCAGAAAAGTTACGGCAATGTAAAAGCGCAGACCGGCCTGGCAAATTGTTACTATAATACAGGCAAATTTTCAGCTGCTATTATCATATACGAACAATTGCAGCACCAACTGTCTGCAGAGGATACCCTGCGCTTTGTAAAATGCCTGATAAAAGAAAATTCTCTGTCCGAGGCCGCCGCGCATTACCAGAAAATAATTGCCGCCAATCCTTCTTTCAGGGACGAAGAAATTGACGGCTACCTGCGCACAGCTTCCAATGGTGTAGGTGGTTCCATAGATGATGAACTGTTTGGCGATGACGACAGCCTGTATTTCATGGAAAAGCCCAATATCAGGTTTGAAGATGTGGGCGGTATGCAGCGCATCAAAAATGAAATCAGCCTGAAAATTATTCAGCCATTAAAAAACCCCGAACTGTACAAGGCATTCGGAAAAAAAACAGGTGGGGGTATACTGTTATACGGTCCTCCGGGCTGCGGCAAAACCTATATTGCCAAAGCCGCTGCGGGCGAGATTGATGCCAAATTTATTAATATTGGTCTGCATGATATCCTGGATATGTGGATTGGTAACAGCGAGAAAAACCTGCACGAGATTTTTGAACTGGCCAGGCAAAACACCCCCTGTGTATTGTTTTTTGATGAGGTGGATGCCATGGGTGCCAGCCGCAGCGATCTGAAACAATCCGCCATGCGGCATGTGATAAACCAGTTCCTGGCAGAGATGGATGGGGTGGGCGCCAACAATGAGGGCGTATTGATTTTGGCGGCTACCAATGCACCGTGGAGCGTGGATGCGGCTTTCAGACGGCCGGGCCGGTTCGACAGGGTGATATTTGTGGAACCACCTGATGAAAAAAGCCGCGAAGAAATATTGAAATCAGTATTGAAGGGCAAACCCGTGGGTGATATTGATATTAAAAAAGTGGCGCAGGCCATCCCTGAATATTCCGGTGCAGATATCAACGCCCTGGTAGATATTGCTACCGAAGAAAAATTACAGGCCTCTATGGAAGCAGGCAGCATTCAGCCTATCCATACCAAAGATTTGCTGAAAGCGGCCAAACAGCACCGGCCCACCACATCAGAATGGTTTGCTACCGCCCGCAACTATGCGCTGTACGCCAATGAATCTGGTTTGTACGATGATATTTTGAAGTATATGAAGATGAAGAAATAACTATTTTGAATGTTGAATTGTAAATGTTGAATTATACCGCTAATGAAACTATTACTGCAGTGAAAATTTATTGCTGTCAGTAAAGGCAATCCGGGTAAGTGCATTTAAAATATAAAATTCAAAATTTAAAATAACCAGACGTGAGCGTAATTCTCGACCAGGCAAAACTATTACTGGACCAGGGCCGCCCCAAAGATGCAGAGACAAGGATAAAAGAATTTCTGCAGCAGGAACCCAATAACGACTATGCACTTTCGCTGCTGGCCAGGTGCCTGTACGACAGAAAGGAATTCAATGAAGGTATTGCGGTTATACAAAACGCCATCAGTATTGACCCCGAAGAGAGTTTTTATTTCTACCTGCATGCATTTGGGCACTACCAGCTCAACAACTCTTTTCTTGCTATAGACAATCTTAACAAAGCCATCCTGCTGAACCCCTGGAATGGGGAATACTTTGGCCTGCTGGCTTTTGTTTTGCTGGGCGACAAAAAGTTTGAAGAAGCCCTGCAGAAAGCCGATGAGGGACTGGCCGTAGACGCTGAAAATCTTACCTGCCTGAATGCCCGTTCTATGGCGCTGAACAAATTGAAGAAAACGGATGAGGCCATTGCCACCATGCAGGATGCACTGGCGCAGGATCCTGACAGCGAGTTTACGCATACGACCATTGGCTGGAACCTGCTGGAACGGGGCCGTCACCAGGAAGCGGCTAAGCATTTCCGGGAGGCGCTGCGTATCAACCCAACCATGCAGAATGCACAAACCGGTTTAAAGGAAGCATTGAAATCCAAAATACCGCCCTACAAATGGCTGCTGCAGTATTCATTCTGGGTAAATAACCAGGGCAAGGGGTTAAAGACTGCCATGCCCATCATACTCTATTTGGCATTCAGGGCGCTGATTGTATTGTTCCGGCAAAGCAATGCAACTCAGGGGTTGGTCTGGATAGTGGCAGG
>JANPGT010000451.1:0-5008 GCA_031424135.1 Chitinophagaceae bacterium | reverse complement strand
CTTTTAAAGCATTGGGCATAGAGAAAGACGTGGAAATAGTTCCTCAAAAAAATAGTATTGCCTGGACGCACCGCAGTGCCAACGGCACAGAAATTTATTTTATTGCCAACCAGGAAGACAGGCTGCAGCAGGCAGAAATCTCTTTCCGTGTTAGGGGTCAGCAACCTGAACTATGGAATGCCGTTACCGGGGAAATAACAAAGCCTGTTAACTGGCATGTTAGCAATGGCCGCACCTATGTTTCATTGCAGCTGGATGCCAATGCATCTCTATTTGTAGTATTCGCTGCTGCCACTGCTGAACGCGGTTCAACCGAAGCTGTTGAAGCCGGTGCGCCTCATCAACTATTATTGAACAACGCATGGACAATATTATTTGATACAGCGTCTGGTGGACCCGCCGCACCAGTTGCCGTAGATACGCTGAACAGCTGGAGCGAAGCAACCGATAGCAGAATAAAATATTATAGCGGAACCGCGATATACAGTAAGTCTTTTCAGTGGAGTTCTGCAACTACGCCCTCTTCAGTTTGGTTTTCTGTCAGTGCCATTGCCAATATTGCAAGCATTAAAGTAAACGGAAAAGACTGCGGCAGTTTGTGGACGCCGCCCTACCGGCTGAATATTGCAAAAGGCATACAGTCCGGCAATAACACGATAGAAATAGCGGTTACCAATACCTGGGCCAACCGCCTCATTGGCGATAATTTGCTTCCTGAAAAACAGCGCCTCACCTGGACCACCGCACCCTTCCGTTTAAAAGACAAACCCCTGCTGAAAGCAGGTCTACTGGGCAACGTACAGATTGAATGGTAACAAGCTGCCCGTCTAAAGGCGATCGACTAAAGACTATTGACTATCGACTATTCACTAACCCTACCACTCATCTGTTCTGAAAGAAGACAACGGGAAACCTTCTGTGTTGAAAAGATCGCCGGTTACAAAGTCCTTAAAAGCATAACGCACTGCTACCGGTTCTTTTACCTCTGGCGACGATACCAATACTGTTCCCCTGTATATAACGGCTTTGGCGGCCCGGAAAATTTTATCAACCCCTGCAATTTCAAAAAGCAACAATGGCTTTCCAAAAGAGCTGAGCCCGTTGGGTGCATTGCTGAATGTAAGCGTGGCAATGCCTCCATTTATTTTAAGCGAATCAAAAGAAGGACTGCTGTAGCCAAATCCTTTCATGCCATAGCTGTGGGCAAGTGCCAGGTAGGCGAAACGTTTGGCGGCTATTTCTTTATTGGAAGGATGAATGCTGTTTTCTTCGCCTGCATCCAGCAATACTACCATGGCGCTGTTATTGATTTTTGCTGCCGCTTTCCGCTGTGCATCGCGCAGCCAGGCAGAATTGTATTTGCCACCACTGTTATAAGGGGGCAGCTGGGCATAATTGTAGGGCGCTATCTGTGCATAATAAAACGGAAAATCACCCTGCCTGAATTCCTCCCGCCATGCTTTTACCATAGCCGGAAAAAGCGTTACATATTGATCGGGCCTGTCGTAATTGCTTTCTCCCTGGTACCAGATGCAACCTTTAATGCTGAAGCCGGCAAAAGGATGCAGCATGCCGTTATATAATGCAGTGGGTGTTCTGTTATTGGCTTTTTCTGCATCTGCAGTAGTGGGAAGGCGGATCTCAGTAAATGGCTTCAATGCCTCCCCACTCATCCAGGCTTCTGCAGAAGAGCCACCATAGCTGATGTTAACAATACCTACGGGCACCTTTAACCGCTCCTGCAGCAGGCGCGCAAAATAATAACCAATGGCGCTGAAATTGGCCACTGCTTCCGGATCGGCTGGTTTCCAGTCTGATTGTTTGCTGGTATCCTGGATAGATAATTTTACAGACCTGGGCACGGTATATAAGCGGATATTATTGTTGCCCGCATTGAACACTGCGTCATTTGAATTGCTCACAGGCTGATCTTTGAACCCCTTCATCGGCATCTCCATGTTTGACTGTCCGCTACAAAGCCATACTTCCCCCAGCATTACATTGTGCAGCACCAGCGGCGTTCCGTCGCTCACCGTTATTTCATAAGGTCCGCCTGCCGTGGTGGTAGAAATATGGGTGTTCCATTTACCCGCTTCATCTACCTGCACGGTATAAGTTTTCCTGTTCCATGAAGTAGTGATACGCAGGGTTGCCCCCGGCTTTGCTTCACCCCAGATGGCCGCATTGGCCTGCTGTTGCAGTACCATATTATCTGAAAAAAAATAAGGCAGTTTTACCGCTGCCTGCAGAAAGCAGGTGGATAATACCAGGAGCAATAGCTGTAAGAGAAAGTGTTGTTTGATAAACCGGCAGCGGGGATTATTCATATACCAATAATTGAGTTACGAAAATAG
Organism: Chitinophagaceae bacterium; assembly: GCA_031424135.1. GTDB lineage: Bacteria > Bacteroidota > Bacteroidia > Chitinophagales > Chitinophagaceae > JACMLD01. The sequence goes on along the minus strand of JANPGT010000451.1, from coordinate 2,654 downwards.
TTGTTCCTGCTGATAGAAGCCCGCTTTACTGGCAGCCTGGGCGTCTGTTTACAGGGCTGTTGCAGCGGCCAGCAGGCTTTACAGAAACCGGGACGGGTTTTTAAAAACCTTTTCTGTAATTTACTTCCTGTTAGAGTGTTTGCAATATGAAAGAAGAAGACAAAAAAGGTTCCCATAAAAATATATGGTATGGTGCCGGCCGGCAGCGGATTGAGATACCCAAAACCATTTTAAAATCCCGCGTGCTGGGTAATCCTTTACTGAAGCACCTGCATGTTTGCAGTATGGGATACTATCCCAAAGCAAAAGATCACTATACTTACCGAAAAAAAGGTTTGCCGGAAAATTTTATTTTTTATTGCGTGCATGGAGAGGGTTGGTACCAGGTAGGCAAGCAGCGGTATGAAGTGGCGGCCAATGAATTTTTTATTCTTCCTCAAAATACAGAACATTCTTACGGCAGCAGCCAGGAACATCCCTGGAGCATCTACTGGATACATTTTGGCGGCGACTCCTTGCCGGAGCTGAACGACGTGCAGGCGGTGCAGCAGCATTTTAAACCCTTCCATGTAAAGAACAATGGCGACGTGCTGCCACTTTTTACAAAAATGTACAAGACGCTTGAGCTGGGCTACAGTATAGACAACCTGCTCTTTGCCAACATGTGTCTGTCTCATTTCCTGGCCCTGTTTATTTACAATGCCCGTCATTATGCAGATGCTTCCACCAATGAAAAAATGGACTGCGTAGACGGCGCTATTCTGTTCATGCAGGAGAAGATAAATGAAAATATATCGCTCGGCGAACTCAGCAGCCGGTATAACTATTCTGTATCGCGTTTCTCCAATCTTTTCCGCCAGAAAACCGGTTATGCGCCTATTGATTATTTTGTACAGATGAAAATGCAGAAAGCCTGCCAGCAGCTGAACTTCACCGATCGCGCTGTTAAAGACATTGCCTTCAGCATGGGCTTTGATGATCCGTACTATTTTTCAAAACGCTTCCGCGCTATCATTGGCATGTCTCCCAAAAAATACCGCACGCTTAATAATGAATAGTGGTTGCAGGCTGCCTGGAACAATGCTGCTGCGAAAACAAACTGGCTCATTGATGGAGTATGGCGGGTGGCTGCTGGCGCATTACTTCCAGGCTGTCTCCTACACGGATACTGCCTTCTCCGCGGTGTACCAGATTTTGTCCGAATAAAATTTTGTTGTTTTTCTGCCGGTAGGCAGCCAGTGTTTTTAAAGGCTCTTTTGAAACAGCAGGATTTTCCTGGTCAATAGTGGTCATTACGCAACGGGCGCAGGGTTTAACGCCTGAAAATTCAATACCGTTGATATTAAACTTTGCCAGCTGATCCTCCAGGAAAGGCGCTCCGCCGGTAAAAACAATATTTGGCCGGAAGCGGTTCATGGGAACGGGTACGGTCAATCGCGAATTCAAATCATCCAGCGAAGCCTGGCCAATCAGCAGCGTCGGATAACCATCAGCGAAAGAGACAATTTCGTTGTTATGCGCATACTTTTTATCGGCTGCACGTTGGCTGCTTTCCGGCATATACACCAGCTGGCAGGCAAATCCAAGCGCCTGGCTGAACCAATCATTAATATCCGTATCATAGGGCAGTGCGCCGCAGCAGTCGTCCCACACTGTTACAATAACAGGCTGTCCGTCTACGGGCGCTTCGGGTATAAACAGGGGAGGGAGTTGATTTTTTTTATGATGAATGTACAGGCCATTGGCTGCCAGTACCGGCTGCAGCAGGGCCATTACCGGGTATTCCCGCTGTGTTAAAAACCGGTTGGCGCTATCTGTCAGCATCAGCCGCCGGTCGTGTTGCAGTCCCCTGCTGGTAACAATAGCGGAATCCACTGCAATCCCCGCTAAAGATTTTACCGGGTAAATATAGAGTTGGCTGATGGTAAGCATATCGCTAAATTATTGATTTTTTAAGGTCAGCGGTACACTGACCACAAACATGCTGCAGACTAACAATTGTCAGAAGAAAAAATGAAGCCTGTTTAAATTATACTTACTATATTAGTGCTGCACTAAAATGCTTCATATGGGTGCATCTTCTTTAATTGTATTAATTTTTGCCGCGATTGCTTTTTCTGCCGGAGGTATGGCAGTGGCGAAAATATTTGTAAAGGGCACGCGTAACCCGCAAAAGGGCCAGACCTATGAGTCGGGCATCCGTTCAGAAGGCACTCCCTGGAACCAGTTTAATGTGGGATATTACCTGTTCGCACTCATCTTCCTGATTTTTGATGTAGAATTGATTTTTATGTATCCATGGGCGGTAGTGGTAAAGAAAATTGGTATGCCTGCCCTGGTAGAAATAATCATATTTTTCTTCATTCTTTTTATGGGTTTCTTGTATGCGCATAAGAAGGGTGCGTTGAAATGGCTGTAACGATAAATTAAAAATTTAATAGTCAAAATTCAAAAGCCATACTTCAGTCAGCATATGTAATGGTATGTTAACCGCTGTGGCAGATATTTTTACTTTTTAATTTTGACTTTTTACTTAAATCAACCGCTTGTCAGACCAAAAAACCATACAGGAATCTTTTCCCGGCCAGATCACCGAAACCCCCGGCGGTGGTATCGTACTCAGCAAACTGGATGATATTGTTAACTGGGCCCGC
>JANPGT010000450.1:0-8851 GCA_031424135.1 Chitinophagaceae bacterium | reverse complement strand
CTGGCCAACCAGTTCATCCAGCGTATTGGGGCGCAGCCGTTCTGCTAATGGAGAAGTCATGATCAAAGTAACAAAAAAAGCACCGCACAGTTTGGAAATACCTGCTGACAACTGCATTTTTAATGCATGTGCAGCGTAAGAAAGGCGGTGATTTTATCAAAAGAGTCAAGTAGTTCAAGCCCGTCCCATCCATGTCCTTTATCAGGATAGAATACATACTGGTTAGCCACACCCAGTGACTGCAGTTTGTCTCTTACCAGGGTTGACTGCACCGGTGGCACAATGGGGTCTGTTCCGCCCTGTAATAAAAGGGTAGGGGCTGATTGCGAGGTTATAAAATTAACAGGCCCCGATTGCTGGTAGATGGAAGGGTTCAGCACAGGGGTAGTACCGGTTACATTGAATAGCAATAAGGCTGTTACGGGCGAAGAATTATACAGGCTGTTGAGATCTGAGGGGCCAAAGAAGGAAATGACTGCCTGCGCTTTTATTGGGCTATCGTATTTGTATGCCTGCAGCATGGCCAGGTGAGCTCCGGCACTTGCACCTAAAAAAGCCCATTTATCAGAAAAATGATAGTCCTTTCTTTTGGACACCAAAAATGCTACCGCTGCCTTAACATCATTTTCCTGTGTGGGAAAACGATTTTGTCCATTGGCTACCAGGCGGTAATTAATATTGGCAAACGCGTAGCCCGGAAAGCGCAGTTGCAATGCAGTAATAGAATTGGTAAAATCAGCTTTATCGCCTTCGGTCCAGCCCCCGCCATGAATCAGCACCAGCATTTTTGTGCTGTCTGCAGACCGGCCAGGCGGCAGGTAAATATCCATTTTTTGTTTGGGGTCAGTGCCGTAGTCAACATTCAGCAGGCTGGCAGCGGTAGCCGGGTTAGTTACAGCGCTGTCAGACACCGGTTTATTACAGGCAACCAGTAGTACTGCGGCAAAAACCAAGTATATAATACGCATAGCAGCTTACTTTAATTAATAACGTAACTATTTGTAATACAGATGTGAAAGAAATGAAAAAATTGCGATTGGTAATCTTGTAAAGGTCAAAATTTGGCGCCGGAAATGCGCGGGTTGAAACAATATAAATTTTTTATTGCCATGCCGGTGGTGGCTATCCTATCCATTTTAAGCGCACTATCGTATTTATACCAGTCTCCAATAGCCGAAGTTTTTTTTCCACATTACAGGCGAATTGATTTTAATTAGTTTTTAATCTTTAAATTAGACTACTAAAACTCTTTGTTTATGGGAAATACCACGCGCCGGCAGTTCATGAGCCGGCTAACCTCCGGGCGCAGTAGAAGCCTGCAGCCCAACGAAACCCCTCCCCAAACCATAGAAAGAAGTTTTAATGAAAGGTTAGATCCCAATAGTACTTTAAGAGCAGCAGGAGCGCAGTCTGGTATCGGGCAGTATGCTGGTGCCTGGACGGAGACTGAAATGCTGCATCTCCTGAGGCGGCTCACTTTTGGTGCACCAAAATCAACGGTGGACCAGATAAAAGGCATGTCTATGAGCGCGGCGGTAGATTTCCTGATAGATAACCCGGTGCAGCCTGCTACCACACCCGTTAATAACTATACCGTGGGTGTGGATACCGGCGGGGTAGCTTTTGGCAGTTCCTGGGTGGATGCAGGTTTGCCTGATCCTACAGACGGCACCATCCGGAATACGCTGAATAACAACCGGCGTAGTAACTCTTTTAAGCCCTGGTGGATGGGGCAGATGATTAACCAGCAAACGCATATTCTTGAAAAACTCACCTTGTTCTGGAGCAATCATTTTGGCACCAATACAGAAGAAAACAATCGACCGAAAGCCTTTTTCCAGCATTATAAATTGTTGCGCACCTATGGACTGGGCAATTACGGTGATTTAGTTAAACAGGTAACACTCGACCCGCACATGCTGTTTTTCCTGAACGGCAATTCTAATACCAAGGGAGCCCCCAATGAAAACTATGCACGTGAACTGCAGGAGTTGTTTACCATTGGCAAAGGTCCCGACTCTCATTACACAGAAAACGATGTGCAGTTAGCGGCCAAAGCGCTAACAGGATGGCAGGTTAGGCAAAGCACGGTAGATGGCACCTGGTCAAGTTATTTTACCGCTTCCAGACATGATATTACCGCTAAGGTTTTTTCTGCTTTTTACGGAACTGCTCCCAATAATACAATAGCTGCCAACGGGGGTGCCGGCGAAGCAGATGATTTGCTTGCCATGATTTTGCGGAATAATGAATGTGCAAAATTTATTGTACGCCGTCTCTATACCTGGTTTGTGTATTACAATATTACGCCTGATATTGAAGCAAATGTTATCTCTCCGCTGGCGGATATTTTCCGCAACAGCAATTATAATATCCCGGTTGTTTTGAAAGCGCTTTTTAAGAGTGAGCATTTTTTTGACCCCCTGAACCGGGGTGGTATAATTAAAAGCCCGGTAGATTTGTATGTAGCTATGGCAAGGGAATTCAAAATAACCCTGGCCGCCGCACCGGTAGATATACAGTATGCACATTGGAAAAACTTCAGCGACCGCTGCGCCAACCTTTCCGAAGGACAGAATATCGGCGACCCTCCCGAGGTAGCTGGCTGGTCTGCTTATTACGATGTGCCCCGGAAATTTTACCAATCCTGGATGACGGGCGCCTCTGTGCAGATTAAAGCAAAGAACCTGAAAGCCTTCAACAGTAAAAATGGCGTCTCCGTAAGTGGTGTAAAACTGCAGGTTGATCCAATTGCTTTCAATAAGCAGTTTGCCAGCCCGGGGGACCCCGATGTGGTAATTGCCAGTTTCATAAAATACTTGCTGCCTTTTGATCTTACGCCTGCGCAGAAAACAGTGATGAAAAATATTTTGCTGAAAAACCAGGCAACCGACAGTTACTGGACCAGTGCATGGTTTGCTTACGAAGCCAATCCTACCAACCCCACCGCTATGGGGCTTGTGCAGACCATATTGTATGATCTGCTCACCTATGTAACGGGCCTGCCGGAGTATTACCTGTATTAAATTATTCAGCTTAAAAGCAACACATGAAACGCAGACATTTTTTAAAAACAGCCCCGGTATTTAGCCTTCCGCTGCTGATAAAAGGTTTCCCTGTTGAAGCCATGCATACTAACCCATTGCTGAAACTGCTGGGTGAACAGTCTTTAACAAACGGAAGGGTACTGGTATTGGTTCAATTAAATGGAGGCAATGATGGTTTAAATACAGTTATACCGTTAGACAGGTATGCAGAACTTACCAATGCCAGGGCCAATATATTATTACCGGCAGATAAAGTACTTACACTAAATAATACCAATGCTACAGGGCTGCATACCATTATGACGGAGATGCAGGAAATGTACAATAACGGGCTGATGAATATTGTTCAGGGGGTGAGCTATCCCAATCCTAATTTTTCTCATTTCAGGGCTACTGATATCTGGTTAACGGGGTCTTCTTCCAATCAATACCTTACTACAGGTTGGCTGGGCCGCACGGTTGACCAGCAATATCCCGGCTATCCGGACCCCACATCGCTGCCCAATGCAGATCCCCTGGCGGTACAGATAGGGTCCCAATCTTCGTCAATGATGCAAACCAGCCAGACCAATGCTGCGTTTACCGTAACAGATCCCAATTCATTTAATGATTTTGTGAATGACGTGGTACCGGTAATGCCGGATACGCCTTATGGAAGGGAGGTTACTTTTTTGAGAAAATTACAGCAGTCAACAGAAGAATATTCCAATGTCATAAAAACAGCCTATGGCCTTGGTGCTAACCTTGCTGCCTATCCCGCCAATAATTCGCTGGCCAATCAATTGAAGATTGTAGCCAGGCTTATCAAGGGCGGCTTAAAAACACCGCTGTATATTGTAAATCATCCCAATAGTTTTGATACACATGCCACGCAGGTAACCGCATCAGATCATACTACCGGTTACCACGCCAATGCACTTGGGGTACTTTCCAAAGCAATTGGTGCATTCCAGAAAGATTTGGATCAACTGGGGATAAAAGATCGGGTTACGGGAATGACCTTTACTGAATTTGGACGCCGCATTAAGTCCAACGCAGATGCAGGCACAGACCATGGCACCTCTATCCCCATGTTCTTTTTTGGAACCAAACTAAACCCGGCGCTTACCGGTGCCAGCCCGGTATTGCCGGCCAATGCGGGCACCAATGATCAGATACCCATGCAATTTGATTTCAGGTCTGTTTATTATACGGTGTTGCGGGAGTGGTTCCAGTTAACAGATGCAGATCTCAGCAATGTTTTATTTCAACCATACCCGGCCCTGCCTATTTTTAACCAGCTGGCATTACCGGTAAGCATACTGGCATTTACAGGCAACTGGAAAAATGCAGCAGTTTCACTGCAATGGACCACTGATAAGGAAATAAACATTGATTTCTATGAAATTCAGCGCTCAGATGATGGGGTAAACTTCAGCAAAAAAGGAACGGTTATTTCATTGAATATTGCCAATAGGCATGAATACAGTTTTTATGACAATAACCTGCAGCAGTCTTTTTACTATTACCGGATTAAAGTGGTAGAGAAATCGGGTCAGATCAAATACTCCAATGTATTGCTGCTGAAGGATGCGCAGGTGGTAAAAGGCGTAAGGGTAAAAATATTGCCCAATCCCATTGATAACTGGTTTACGGCTTCGTTCCAGGACAAGGTGACCGGAAATATCACCGTGCGCATGCTTGATCTGTCGGGCAGGGAGGTATGGAAGGGAGAGCAGCTTGCCGCTGATACGTACAACCTCACCTTCATCATAGATAAACACGTAATGCCCGGTGTGTATGTAATACAGGTGCGCGATAAAGAATACGAAGCTTCTACAAAGGTTTTGTTACGATAATTTTTTTGCCTTTATGACCAGTAGAGGGGTTGCGTCGCGTTGATGCAGCCCCTTTTTTTAGTGGTCGCTGGTAATTTCAGATTCCGAACGGAGTTCGGGAAGAACATAAATAGTGCAGCCAGCACAGTGGGAATCTCCGGTCGGCACCAAAGGCAGGACCCGTTTGCAGGAATTGCAGGAAAAATCTACTGTAAAAAATAACCTCAACAAGGCTCAGCATAGCACCATTTGTGCGTATAGTTTGTCCAGTGTTTCCTTTACATCATCACATAGCCCGGTATGCGTTTTGGAAGTTTGTACCATGGTGCTGCGGGTAGCCGTTAGCCAGCGGAACCTGTCGGCTACCGGTAATTTTCCAATGGGGCCACTGTCTTTTGTACCGGCGCATATTTTTTCAAACGCAGAGAGGTATTGGCCAATTTCGGGAATGTCCAGTTCGCAGGCAAATGCTTTGATGCGCTCGCCGTCCAGGTGAAAACGTACCTGCAGGAATTTTTGCTGCGGGCAATACAGTACCACCCCCACGTTCAGAAATTCTTCCCGTTCTACTTTGGGCACTACGCGCAGAACGGCATATTCAAATAAGTATTTCTCTTGCATGTTGAGCTTCTTTTACAAAAATGGCAGAATTGGCTGCGCGCAAAGTTAAAAAACGGCGGTAGGCTTCGCGGTGTTCGGCGGGTGATACAAAGGGTGAGTCGCCCTGCAACCATTCATCGGGCACCTGTTCTACTATGGAACGGATGAGATCCACTGTTACAATCGATTTGAATTTAGCATCGGCCGCTGCCATCTCCGTGGCTTTGGGCAGCAGTACATGATCTTTTACATGGGTAAATGGCCGCAACGCCTGCTCTTCCCAGTTTTGCCATGCATGATGAAAATACAGGGAAGCGCCGTGATCAATCAGCCATAATTCTTTACGCCATAAAAGCATATTGGTATTTCGGAAAGTGCGGTCTACATTGGTAATGAAGCAATCCAGCCAAACTATCTGTGAGGCCAGCAGGGGCTCGATGCTGTTTATGCTCACTGCTGGATCAAAAGTGATGGAACCCGACAGGTAGTGCAATCCCAGGTTCAGTCCTACACTTGCTTTTAATAAATCCTGAATCTCTTCATCGGGTTCAGTACGTCCAAAAGCAGTATCCAGGCCGGCCAATACAATTTCCGGTACTTTTAGTCCAAGGGCACGGGCCAATTCCCCGCCAATCAGTTCCGCCACCAATGATTTTGGTCCCTGCCCGGCACCGCGGAATTTAATTACATACAGGAAATTATCGTCCGCCTCGGCAATGGCGGGCATAGAGCCCCCTTCGCGCAGGGGTGTTACATACCTGGTTACATGCACTGTTCTGATGGGGGAGGAGATTTTCTTCAACAGTCTTCGGTTTGGAATACGCCGGGCGGAATGTTGCAAGGTTTGCAATCAAACCTCATTTCCGGAGCCGGCAAATTGTTCCGGCAAAAATAGCATTATCCGTGTTTGCATAATGAATAATATAAAGCCGGTGTGCCGGGCTGATTCATTGCTTGCTTTTCAACTCTTTATTTTAACTTCATCGCTCATTTACCGGCCACGGTTATCATTTTAAAGGAAAAGAATACAACATATGCTTATTGAGCCAAGAATGCGGGGATTTATCTGTTTAACAGCCCATCCAAAAGGATGTGCGCAGAACATCAGCAACCAGGTAGCTTATATTAAAAAGAAAGGACCGGTAGAAGGTCCTAAAAAAGTGCTGGTGATTGGCGCTTCTACCGGTTTCGGACTGGCCTCAAGGATTACCAGTGCTTTTGCAAGTGGTGCTGCCACCATTGGCGTGTATTTTGAAAAGCCTCCGGCAGAAGGTAAAACCGCTTCACCGGGTTGGTACAATACCGCTGCTTTTGAAGAACAGGCACAAGCGGCCGGTCTGTATGCAAAAAGTATTAATGGGGATGCTTTCTCCAATGAAATAAAACAAAAGACCCTCAACCTGATAAAAAAAGATTTGGGCCAGGTAGACCTGGTGATCTACAGTCTTGCGTCGCCGGTAAGAACACACCCGGTTACCGGTATTACGCATAAGTCGGTGTTAAAACCCATAGGTGTCACCTTTAAGAATAAAACGGTTGATTTTCATACGGGCATCGTTTCTGAAATTACTATTGCGCCCAGCCAGGACGGTGATGTTGAAAATACGGTGGCAGTAATGGGCGGTGAAGACTGGGCCATGTGGATGGATGCCCTGAAAAAAGAAAACCTGCTGGCGCCGGGCGTGGTTACGGTAGCGTATTCTTATATCGGTCCGCACCTTACCGAAGCTGTATACCGCAAGGGCACTATTGGCCGCGCCAAAGATCACCTGGAAGCCACTGCATTCAGTATTACAGAGACACTGGCGCCGGTAAACGGTCATGCTTATGTGTCGGTTAACAAGGCGCTGGTGACACAGGCCAGTTCTGCCATACCGGTTATTCCCCTGTACATATCACTGCTTTACAAAATAATGAAACAGGAAGGAACACACGAAGGTTGTATTGAACAGATACAGCGCCTGTTTAAAGAAAGGCTGTACGCCAATGGCGCTGTCCCCACCGATGCGCAGGGCAGAATACGTATTGACGACTGGGAGCTGCGCGATGATGTGCAGCAGAAAGTAGATGCATTGTGGCAGCAGGCAAGTACAGAAACCTTGCCGGCCCTGGGCGATCTGGACGGTTATAAAACGGATTTCTACAACCTGTTTGGGTTTAAGGTAGATGGTATTAATTATACCGAAGACGTAAATGAAATGGTGGAGATACCGGGCCTGGTATCATAAATGCAAACAGACTGTATAAGGCTCCGTAAATCACTTTCTGCAGCAAGATTACAATCATTATTATAAAGTTGCAGCCAGTAAAGACACCTGGCCGCGGTAGTGTGAATTGCAGTCGGTATCGATACCCGACTGCAGAGAATCCGTGGACTTGTGTACCGAGTTCACCGAAGCATTACCGGCCGCTTATCATCATAGAAGGGCGCTGCATTACCTCCTGGTCAAAAAAATAAACGGGTAATACAGCATAATTATCTTCTCTGTAATTTACACTTCCAATGCCAAAAAATAATACAAAATCTCCCGTGCAGATTCCGTCTTCCAGTATTGCTTTTTTGAAATTATTAAAAGGCAATAATAACCGCGATTGGTTCAACGCGCATAAAGACAGGTTCCTGGAGGAACAGCATTGTATTGAAATGTTTGCTGATGCGTTGCTGCTGACACTGAATAAGCATGATGTAATTGAAACCCCTTCCGGCAAAAAAAGCCTTCACCGCATATACCGCGATACACGGTTTTCAAACAACAAAACACCTTATAAAAACAACTGGAGCGGTAATTTCACCAGGGCTGGCAAACAGCGGCGCGGTGGCTATTATTTTCATATTGAACCGGGCAATAGTTTTGTTGCCGGCGGTTTCTGGGCACCCAATCCTGCAGATCTGAAACGTATCCGTGATGATATTGCTTTTGATGCCGCGCCTTTGCGGAAGATCATCAACAGCAAATCATTTGTAAATTATTTCGGTACCCTGAAGGGAGAACAGTTAAAAACAACACCCAAAGGTTTTGATGCTGCTGACCCGGCCATTGATCTGCTGCGTTACAAGCAATATTTGCTGATAAGGAAATTCACTGATAAAGACGTGCTGGAGCCGGGCTTCCTGGAAGCCACCGGCAATACTTTTAAAAGCATGCGTACTTTTTTTGATTATATGAGTGGGGTGCTGAGTACCGATGTGAATGGTATTGCAGTATAAACTTTATAAATGCCTTGTAACACTATTGTTGGAAAAATTTGATTCGGCAGCCCTGGCCATTTGACTGGACCAAATCCAGCCATTCAGCTCTATCTTGACTGGGATAACTACTTACCTGCTGTACGTAAATTTTCAGAAAGAAGTAAAAATCATACCGTTACTGCTACAAATCTTTTTTT
>JANPGT010000449.1:0-2588 GCA_031424135.1 Chitinophagaceae bacterium | reverse complement strand
AATTATTTCAGGGAGGAGCTGAAAAAGAAGAGGACACTGCAGCTGGAAGGCAAGTCAGATATGGACCGCAAGAAAGTACTGTACCAGCTGCAGGAAGATTTGCAACTGCCCGATTTACCGCTTCACATAGAATGTTTCGATAACTCCAATTTCCAGGGAAGTTACCCGGTGTCTGCCATGGTCTGTTTTAAAGATGGCGCTCCCAGTAAAAAAGATTACCGGCATTTTAATGTAAAAACGGTGGATGGCATCAACGATTTTGCCACGATGAAAGAAGTGGTTTTCCGGCGCTATAAGCGGCTAAAAGAAGAAAATCAACCCTTTCCGCAACTGGTGATTATAGACGGCGGTAAGGGGCAGCTGGGCGCAGCATTGGAAAGTATTCATGAACTGGGTTTAAATGGCACTATGACCCTTGTAGGGCTGGCCAAAAATGAAGAAGAGCTCTTTTTCCAGGGCGATCAGCAGTCGGTGAAGCTGCCTTTTAACAGTGATAGCCTGAAACTTATCAGGTATATCAGGGATGAGGTACACCGTTTTGGTATTACATTTCACCGTAACCAGCGCAGCAAGGGCACTTTTAAGAACGAACTGGAAGGCATTAAGGGAATAGGGAAAGCAACAGCAGATACGATTTTAAAGGAGTTTAAATCGGTCAACAAGGTGAGGCTGGCAACGGAGCTGGAAATAGCGAAAATTGCAGGTGTATCGAAAGCGGTGATTATCAGGCAGTATTTCAATGAAAAAGAAAAGGGGCCAGGATAGAAATCCAGCCCCGTTTTTAAAATCCAATATCCTATGAAAAACCGTTGTAAAAATAGCAAACATATTTCACAATCCAATACCTCATTAAGGGTATTTTTTTATTGTTTATAAGGAGTACTATTGACCCCTGTACATAAAAAAAGCATCGTATATCTACGATGCTTTTTTGTAACAAGTTATGATTCACTTAGTAAGACCAAAGGTCCTGCTCATAGTTAAATATCTTCTCCTTGATGTTCTCGCCTTCCAGCAAACGCAGGATAGGGTCTTTGATATAACCTTCAATGAACTGGTCATTGGGGTTTTCTACCGTTGACTTGATAATGCGGCTGGCAAACATGCGGCTTTCAAACATTTCTTCCCAGCTTAAGCGGGCGCCAAAGTTTTTACCGTTGTAGGCTTCAAACTTAGACAGCATCGGGCGCAGGTCTGGATAATACACCCAGAATAACGGCGTTACGGCCCTGAAAGATCCATCAGGATTTTTAATGCTCATCATGGGTGCAATACCCAGGATGCGCGTATGCAGCCTGGATGATTCTTTATCAAAAATGACGTCTTCTTTAATCCAGTATTTTTCTACTGCATTAGGATCAAACTCAGGCGAAATAGTTGAATCTTTCAATGTTGCACCTGTAGGATCCTTTGCCCAGTCCGGAACCTGAATAGTTTGAACGTCTCCAACCAGTTTACGTGCAATACTTCCAAAAGTAAGTGGCGTAGTAAACCTGTCGTCGTTGGCATCAAAAGCTGTTACTTCACCGCTTTTAATAGCATTCAGCAAAATAATAACAAAACGCTGGTTACCATTGTCGCCATCTGCTTTGTAGACAAAAGGCAGGTTCATTTTTTCATGAACATCTATCTCTCTCCACAAACGCTGCCGGTATACGGCATCATCCTCGCGGATATGCTCATAAGGAAGCGGGTTTCTTTCTTTTACCAGGTTGCGCTCAATGGCATCATCATTACGAAGACTTTTCTTGATAACCCCGAGGTTCAGTTCGGGCTCAACAGGAGCGGGCTTGGTAGTATCTTTGGCAGCGGCCGGCAGGGTAGCGGAAGCATTGCCTGCATTTTTGCTGGTGCTCTTCTTTGCTGTTGTTCTTTTCTTGGCTGTACGTTTCTTATTGGTCTGCGCGCCTGCATCACCTGCAAAAATTGCCAGTACAGTTACCAGAAGACACAGTTTGATGATACGGTTTTTCATTGCTTTCAACGTTTATCTGTTATTATTTAAGGCTAAAGTACGTTCCATCAATATTTCTTGATTTACCGCCTGGTCCTTTTACTTTAATATTGTCAAAATACACTACAGAACCCGGAGGCTGGCTGTTGATAAGTGCCTGAGCAGCTGACCAGCGTGGTCCGTCAATTACCACTTCCTGGTAGATACCACTTGGGTTTCTTGCACCTATCTTATAGCTTTCTATTGCGTAAGGGAAATTAAACTCAGAATCTTTAAGTGCTGCAATCATACCACCCTGAGATTTGAAGGCTGCAGCCGGTATGGCACCGCTGGTTTTACCACCTACCATTACAACAGGGTTCGGCAGTTGTTTGCAACGTACTTCAAAAGGAGTTGTCTTTCCGTTTACAGTAATGCTTACTTTACCTGTACCCAGTGTAGTTGGTACAATCATGAAGCGGTCGCCACCAATTGGCTTAATTGAGCCATTGGAGAAAGAGACGCTCATTTTTTCCTTTCCACCGGAACCGGCAGAGATCGTTACTGGATTTTCAACATCCTGGTAAACCACGTTCATTTTTTCAAGGAACATTGAGGCACCTGAAGGCGTACCAACAGTATACTTAACTATTTC
>JANPGT010000448.1:0-3127 GCA_031424135.1 Chitinophagaceae bacterium | reverse complement strand
ACGTAACCGATATCTGTTCTGCGGTAAACAGTCAGCTGTACAAGATCTTTTTCTTTCACGGTAAGTGGTTCATTGCTCAGCTCAAACTCTATTTTTTCAGTGGCTGCCGCACGGCCCGTCTGTACATCAATATAAATTTTTACCAGGTAATCTGCCCCTTCCCGCATACCGCTCAGCTGCTTGCTGCGCGGTACAAAGAGATCTTTCATCAACCCCCAGTCTAAAAAAGCGCCCTGGTGGGTAACAGTAACAGCCTGCAGCAGGGCAATCTCGCCTACAATGGCTTTGGGCCGCTGGGTGGTAGCAATCATCCTGTCTTCAGAATCGTGGTATACAAACACCTCAATTGGATCACCCACTTTTGCGCGGGGGGGTACAAAGCGTTTAGGCAGCAGCAATCCGTCTTTACCATCTTCCAGGAAAGCGCCAAACTCTGTAAAACGTTGTACTACCAGTGTATTGTATTGCCCCACTTTAACCATACCAAAAAATTGAAGCCTGAAAGGTAAGCAATACAATGGCCCGGCGCAGATAATCATGTAAATTCATGGTGGGCAGGCATAAGCCAGTAGAGACGCCATGCATGACGTCTCTACTGGCGAACAATTCAATGCCTTATATGTCATTACATCAAATAATCACCATGTCAAAATTATTCTCCCCCCTAACTATAAAATCAGTTACGTTTAAAAACAGGATTGTTGTATCGCCCATGTGCGAATACTCTGCAGTAGATGGATTTGCCAATGAATGGCACCTGGTACACCTGGGCAGCAGGGCAGTAGGCGGTGCAGGCCTTGTCATTACAGAAGCTACAGCGGTGTCACCGGAAGGCCGCATTTCGCCAGACGATCTGGGTATCTGGAAAAATGCCCACCTGGATAAATTAAAAACCATCGTTTCCTTTATTCATAAACAGGGATCGGTTGCTGGTATACAATTGGCGCACGCCGGCAGAAAGGCCAGCTCGCCCTCTCCGTGGAAGGGTGGCACCCAGTTAACAAAAGAAAATGGCGGATGGCAGACAGTGGCGCCGGGGGTGATCCCTTTTAACCAGGGAGAAATGATTCCGGAAGCACTGAGCAAAGACGGCATTAACAAAGTAATTGCTGATTTCAAAGCAGCCACTGAGCGGGCGCTGACGGCAGGCTTTAAAGTGATTGAGATTCATGCGGCGCATGGTTACCTTATCAACGAATTTTTATCGCCTCTCAGCAACCCGCGCACAGATGAATACGGCGGATCTTTTGAAAACAGGGTGCGCCTGTTACTGGAAATTACCGATGCGGTGCAATCTGTGTGGCCAAAGGATTTGCCCTTGTTTGTGCGCATTTCAGCTACCGATTGGGCGCCGGGTGGCTGGAACGAAAATGATTCGGTAAAACTATCTGTCCTGCTAAAAGAAAAAGGGGTTGACCTAATGGATTGTTCTACCGGGGGATTGATACCGGGCGTAAAAATTCCCGTAGGCCCAGGTTACCAGGTGCGCTTTGCCGCACAGGTAAAAAAAGAAACGGGTATACTAACGGGAGCAGTAGGTATGATTACCGGCGCTGCGCAGGCAGAAGCAATTCTTGCCAATGAAGAAGCTGATCTTATTATTATGGCACGCGAACTGTTACGGGATCCTTATTTTCCGCTGCATGCCGCACATGAGCTGGGTGTTGACATAGAATGGCCCGACCAGTACAAGCGGGCGAAGAAGAGTATATAGTATTGAGTACTTAGCACACATGCGTCAACGGAACGACGGATAAAGGCGCCTGTTGGTGTATAGAGTTGAGCAATGTGACGCTGCGTTTGTCCGGCAAATATGGCTCGTCTAAATACTGACTATTGTATATTAAGTACTATTTTTCGTAAATTAGGTACACGAATTATTATCGTCCTTTTGCGCCGTTTAAATACTATATACTGAATACCAAGTACTATATTATCCTGTTGCTGCTGTTTGCCTACCCTGGTTTCGCACAGCAGAAGCTTGCCAGCTTTCCTGAGATTGATGAGCGTGTAAAATCAATAGCCCCTGCCGCTCCGGCCGAACTGGCGTATACTCTTACCAAGGACTACTCTACAGAAAGAGAAAAGCTGCGGTCCATTTTTAGCTGGATTGCAGAACATATTACATACCGGGTAAGAAAAAATTATGGCAGTGGCAAGGCGGTAGCAAGCATCCACAGGCTGCAGTTTACTGATACCGCCCAATGGAAATCTGCCAATGATATGGTGGCAGAAACAGTTTTGCAAAATACATCGGCCGTTTGTGATGGATACGCGCGTCTTTTTAAAACGCTCTGCGATTATGCCGGCCTGCGCAGCGCCATCATCACCGGATTTGCAAAAGGCGATTTGAGCAGGCAGCTGAAATTTCGTTGCAACCATACCTGGAATGCCGTGTACATTGACAGCGCATGGCAATTGCTGGACATTACCTGGGCAAGCGGCTATACCAACTACAGCGGAGATGAGTTTGTAAAACGTTTTGATGATACGTATTTCCTGGCGGCCCCGGAAAACTTTATCAGGGATCATTTTCCCGACGATCTGCGCTGGACGCTGATGGAAAAGCCCCCCCTGCCAGGGGAATTCAACAGTGGCCCATATAAAAATAAATCGTTCACTAAATACAGTATTAGTACCTATGCACCGGGTAGCGGCATCATAGAAGCAGCGGTGGGCGATACGGTTGAAATTATGCTGGAATCGTTTAACCCGCAGGCCGACAACAGGATGGCGGCAGATACAGTGACTGCTTTTGACAGCGAGCTGCAGCGCATCGTTCCCAGCATTGCCCTGCTGGAACCTGTAAGTGCCAGCAAAGACAAAACCCACCTGCGTTACCAGTTTTGTGTAGAAAATACCCATGTTCAGTGGCTGCATGTGCTCTACAATCACGACGCCATACTCCGCTACCGCCTGAAAATAACCAAGGAAAGAACCAGTAGTAGCCTGGCCGCAGGTTTTGTTAAAGGGCCGGTGCCTATCACTTTTTACCCCTGATGGGTGATTTTTTTATATGTCCGGCAACCCATGCGACCATATGTCCGGTTCATTGAAATAAAAAAAAAGACATGACGCATAGGCATAACAGCTGTATAATTTTCCGCTGAAATAAGCAGCGTTTTAG
>JANPGT010000447.1:0-3492 GCA_031424135.1 Chitinophagaceae bacterium | reverse complement strand
CTGCGGATAGAGGCATTGCCGTAGTCAGCCACAAATAAGTTGCCGGCAATATCTATGGCGATGCCCATGGGCCGGTTAAACAGCGCCTGTGCCCCCGGACCGTCCAGGTAACCGGTATTGGCGCCACCTGCTACCGTGCTTACAATGCCGGCAACGCTTACCTTCCTTATGGTATTAAGATCGGTCAAAAATAAATTACCTGCTGCATCTACCGTGGCTGACTGAATGCTGCTGAATTGGGCATCAGTTGCCGCCCCATCTTTGTAGCCTGCAATACCATTGCCTGCAATAAAGGTAATGGTGCCATTTGTATTGATGCGCATAACACGGTGTGAACTGTCTATTTCATAAATATTACCTGCTTTATCTACGGTGAGAAGGCTTGAGTAGGAAGAAAAGCTGGTTACAGAGATGGGATCAAACATCACACCCGGTGATTGGGTATGGCAGGTGATTGTTGCCAGATGGGAAAGCAACCATAAAACAGCAATTTTGATGGTAGCGCTGATTTTCATAAAAAAAGGTTTAATAATGCAGGTAAAAGACTTGTTGTTTTGAGAAAAATCCAAAAATGAAGCTGCTGAATTTTCTGCTGTTGGAGAATGACCGGCATTGGCGGCCGGTATGACTGGTGTCAGGCTCCGTGCCGGGAATTTTCATTTTTGTCTGCTGCAACAGCATGCCGCTGAAGGCAGCTGTGGCCGTCACGGCAGTAAAAAAGGAAGCAACACGGGTACAAAATACCTGTACGGGTGTTGCTTCCTTTGCTTATACAATGTTGCTGCTACTGTACCAGTAATTTAAAATTCATTGGTTTATTGCTGCCGGTAATGTTGATGATATACATGCCCTGCGGCAATGATGTGCTGTTGGTCCTGTAAGTATTTAACCCGGTTTGCATTTTCAATTTTTACGCCGTGGTGCACGTCTCACCATAACCGTCAACCTAAAGTTTCTCCGTTAGCTTTATTCAAATGCTGAATAAAGGGATGCCTGCCTGCCGGTAGTCAGGGATGATAGTAGTTACAAAAGATGATATAGCTCCTCAAAGGAAAAATGAGTCCCGCGGGTGCGGGAGGGGTACGAAGCCCCGCCGGCAGGCGATTCAATCAAAAAGGAGAAATCGCACGATAATCTTAGGTTTAACTTGCTTAGATTGACGGCTATGGTGTCCTCACCATTTTTTTGGGGGGGATTGTATCATCGCTTTAATGGGCAGATTTATATACCCCATTCCCTAAAGTTGATAAAGCAATACAAGAGGCTATCCCATGAGACGGTCTTTTTTTATTCATCACCGGCAGGGAAAATTTCACTGGTAAAAATGCAGACAGCCATGGCAGTTGTCTGATGTAAGCCTGCAGCTTGCCCACATCATTGTATGAATGGTAATGGACGTTCATGCGGTGTAAAACGCTGTTGTTATTTGCGGCATGGCCCCCGGCAACAAGTGCGGGGCGGGCAAAAAAATATCCTGCTGTTGGCAGGAAGTCAGAAGAGGGGGGGGCTATAAGAAGCGAAGCAGGGGCCGCAGCGGACAGTAACAGTTACAACACGGCTTTGGTGATAGTATCTGTGTAGGTAATTTGCCCTTTTCTGCCAATAGCAGCCATTTTAAATTGGTAAGATGCCAATGCAGTTAAACCGGAGACGTTAAACCAGGATTGCGAGTTGGTAACATGTATCCATTCTCCGTTTGCTGATGCAGGCCTGTAGTACAACAGGTAGGCAAGGGCGCCTGCTACCCTGTTGATGGATACAATGGCCTCGCCTGAATTACTACCTGGCTGCAGGGTAAAATTTTCAGGTATTGACAGCATGTTGGTGGACACAGTTTCTGCATTCAGGGGAAATCCGGTGCTTACCAGTTTGGCGCGATCGCGGTCTGCCAGCATGCTGCAGTAATTGGCCATCTTCCGGAGGTTAGACAGCAGTGCTTCCCTGAGATTGTTTTTTATGGCCACTTTTACTTTGTCGCGGCTTTTGGCAAGTGCCAAAGCATCGGAAAAAGCTTTAATGGAATTATTGAGCGCAGCCAGGCTGGGCTGTGGTTCCGGGAAATGGGTGTTGCCGGTCATAGCGGCCGAAACGGCCAGGGCCATGCTTTCCAGGTTACTATCGTTTAGCCTGGAAAAAGTAAATAAGATTTTAGATGTTTTCATGATTGTTTGTTTTTTTGAAAATTGATTTTTTCATTGTTTTTAATGTTTGTTTGTTTTGACCTCCCCCCAGCCCCCTCCAAAAGAGGGGGAGTAGGATCCGTTTTAGTGTTAAGAATCCATTCTTTAAAATGATTTCCTTTCGCCGCTATTGGGTGTTTTCACCAACAGCATTATTGGCAAAAGAATTTAATTATCAGGAGCGTAAGCCATTGTTTTTAAATTGTTTTTAAATGTTTGTTTGTTTGTTTTCGACCTCACCCCAGCCCTCTCACCTCATCCGCCCTTCAGGCATCCCGAAACATCGGGACAAGCTCTTCTCCAAATGGAGAAGGAAATCGGAAATGACGCTAATGAGAGGGAGTAGGATCCGTTTTTAGTTTTTAAGGATCCGTTCTTTAAAATAATTTTCTATCGCCGCTGTGGGTGCCTGTCTGCCGGCAGGCAGGTTGCCGCCGCTGTTGGTGTTATCACTAACAGCAATAGACGAAAATAAAATTCTGTTTTTAGGGACATCAGCAATTTTGTTTTTAAAATTTGTTTTTAATAATTGTTGCTGCCGGTATGCTATCGGCGCGGTTTTGAAAATACTACCAAGGGAAATCGCGTAGTGGCCAGCTACGGGAAGGCCCTGTGTTGTTGGTTAACTGCCGTTTTATAAACATGACTTACTGGTGTATCTGCCAGTGGTGCTGCTTTTATAAGCAATGTTCCGTGCGGAGAAATCTTTCTGAAACTTTTCTTTGCCCTGGTCCGGTGTCTCACCGACCGGCAATTTTCAAGAAGAGATGATGAATCCTGTTGGAAGTTTATTGAATAAAGTCCATTTACAAAGCCGGTGGCAACCGGAGGTCAAAAGTGAAGAAGAAAAAACCCGAATCAGCTGCGTCCGGGAGGAACGCCATTACAATTGACCTGTAATTTTCATTACAAAGATATAATCATTTTTTTGACAGTTTCGCGTTTTCGTGCAAAAATATTTTTTACGGGTGCAAAAAAACTGGTTTATAAGAGTTTAAAAATGGTTTTTCTGCACCAGGCAGGTCAATTGCTGCCGGGTAAATCTATTTTGTTTCTTTACAAAGACCCTGCACAAAATGCAGCAGTCCAAAAAAATACGGGAAACGGTTTTGCAGGTTTACAAAAGCCTTTGCACTAAATGCGGAGACGAAAAAAAATACGGGAAATGGTTTTGCATATTTGCAAAAGTCTTCGCAGTAAATGCGGAGACGGTAAAAAATACGGGAAATGGCTTTGCAGATTTGCAAAAGTCTTTGCAGTAAATGCGTAGACGATAAAAAATGCGGGAAACTGGTTTGCATATTTGCAAAAG
>JANPGT010000446.1:0-3256 GCA_031424135.1 Chitinophagaceae bacterium | reverse complement strand
GTAAGATTTGTAATGAAGGGGGTGCTTTTTAATTGATAAGAAGGAAGCGCCTGTAGATTATCCGGCGCTTTACCCGCCAGCGCCGTAGCAATTGTTTTTCCGGATGCATTGATATAAGAGATACTGGCTTGTCCATTGGCGTCTATCACCATATTTTTCAGGTAATGTGATGCATTGCCCGCTTCATTGCCAAACAGCCTGTCCAGTTCATCCTGTTGTGGCTTTCCATAATAATACCTTGTAGTATGATCATCTGAAGGGAATGGCGCACCAGGTTGAAATACGGGGCCAACACCTCCCTGCATACGTATGCGGCCCGTATTGTCCGGTGTAAAATGGGTTACTGCAAATGGATATCCCTTTGCATCCGGGATATATTTGGTAAAATAGAATTGATTACTGTTATCCGTCGTCGCCGGATTAGCAGGAGAATAATATTGCGCAGCACCTGAAGCTGTACTCATGGGAACAGGTTGTTTAAAGCAATCCGCTGCTGATTCAATATCGTTATAATGATAAGGTGTGCCTGACCCCGCACTCAGGCTGAATGAAGCAAAATAATGAATGGTATTTTCATTGACAGGTGCAGGCAGCATATTTACGGCAGCACGCCCAAGCACATCAAACACATTTTCCTGCACAATGGTCTTGCTGCCGGTATTATCATTGTTAAGGGTAACAGACTGCCTGTTGCGCAGGCTTCCGTCGAAATAGCTGACAATTTCCTTGCGCTTGCCTTCCTCTGCAAAAGAAATACTGCTCTGCTTGTTGAGGTAAGCTTCATGGCCATTGCATCTTATCAGACCATATGTATTTCCATTGTAGACATAGGCACCTTTATAACTCCAGCCACCTTCCGTCCTCACTCCTGCAGCTTCGTCATAACGTACACCTCTTACCCGGTAAAATACCCATCCTCTATCATAAGTGAGATTTAACTGGTAGGAGGGCAGACCAACGGTAACCCGGCTACTGTTATTTTTAAACAGAGCGCCCAGTTCTTCATCAGTAAAATCAAAACTGCCTTTTTCAAGCCTGTCACCGATCGGGCTGCTATCATCGTAGAAAGTCCATTCAAAATCAAACTGCGGAAACCCAGGCGTTCCGGCATCCCAAATAACTGTTTCCTGCTGACCGGGCTCACCTGTCTTGCTACCGGTTGTATTACCCCCTGATGTCGGTTCTGTCATCAGCTGCCTGCTATTGTCAACAACTGCTGTATTCAGTGTTTCCTTAATATTTACAGTGTACAGTCTTTCAACAAAGATTTCATTTTTAACCCTGAATACCGGTGGCAGGTGATTGCCCCATTGCGGGCTGCTGATACTGTTAACAGTTAGTTTTATATGGTGACCACCACTAAATTTATAGAAAACAATACCCCGGTGTGTACTTCCCGCAGCCGTGTCATAGTCAAGTTGCAGCACAATATTTTTTAGGTTTGCTTTGCTGCGGTCTGCTTTTTCATATTCAATTGCTACCTGTAGTGTACAGGAAAACGGTTGACTAAAATACCAGGCGGAAGTATCGTACCGCAGCTCAAAAGTGACCAGGTTGTTTACTGCCAGGTGCTTCTCTATACCTGCCCATTTTTCTGTATCATAAAACTTATCATCCGTTACAACACAGCTATCTCCTTTTTTAATGATACCCGCCAGGGTTTGTATGTATTTTTCTGTTTGCGCATGGGCGCCTATGCAATAAATAAACATTATTGCTGCCACTACAACCGTTTTAGTTGCTTGTAGAAATCTGTTATGCCTGCAAATATGTTTCATCATATTCGGTCTGGTTATTCCATAATTAATCGCTGGCATTGGCTGTTACCACTGTTTTATTTTAATCAGTAAATACCAGTATTCAATAAATATCATCTTGCTGCCCGGCTGGTCTCCTTCTCCCGCTGCAACAGACTGATGGCTTCCTGCTGTGACAGCAATTGTTGCCGCATTTGCGCTATGATCAATTTTGTTTCGCCGGGCAGGATGTCTGGAGTTGCTGCAGCATTCTGTTGCTGCCTGAGCTGTACTATTTCCTTTTGCTGTTCCTGCAGCAGTTTTAACAGGTAGGGAACCATTTTTATGTAATCGATACTATAATTCCCTTCTACCCCCGCTACCAGCTCAGGGATGACAATTTTCAATTCCTGTGCAATCAGCCCGGTATAACGAACCTTATTTTTATCTGCTTTGTAATTAAATTCTTTTACAGCCAGGTGCAGCAGTTTCGCAGTATTAAACTGCGAGGCTACTATATGTTCTTTCAAGTGCAAATCAGACGGAGTCGTCAACCCTGCTACAGCAATATAACTACGCACCTGTTCAAATACGCTGTCCTTGTATTCAAAAGCTACGTTATTACCTTCTACTGTTTTTGTGGGAGAGTAAGTCAGAAAAGCACTGCCTCTTAGGGAAGGCAGTTTATAAATTTTTAAGGGAAGACTGTCGGCATACACTGAGAACCTTGTTTCGTAAAATGGCTGCAAGTACCCGGGAACATCATCTACTCCATTAATAATATCATTTGCATTCCGGGAATTAAAATACCAGTTACGCCCGTACCCAACAAATAAACCGCCATTTACCTGTACGTAGGGCATTTTGGTATTGTACGCCAGGGTGGGGTGTTTGAACGACGGATTCACTGTCATTACGGGGTAAGGCGTATACCCGCCGGCCTTACCCGGGGTATACAAAACATAAGATCCATCCTCATAAAAAGCCGTATCCGATTTTATAGCGAATTTCAAAGCAGAAAAATCGGCAATTGCCCTGGATGTCTCCAACTGTATTCTGCCCAGTAAAAATTTATTGCTCAGCCCAGGGCTTATGTTTGTAAGCCATGAATCTTTTCTTGGCTTCAATGTTACAAAATCAATCGCCTGTGTTTCATTACAGGTGCCCGCCGAATCTGAGGCCAGTTCAATCGTAGCATCACAACCTGTGCCCCTTACTACCAGGCCGGTAAAGGGAGATTGAGTTGAGGAATTTACCAAACTCAATAAACTACTGTCCATGCTGGTACGGGAAACAATTACCGGCCTTCCTTTATTTGAAATAAGATAACTGCTGCTGTTGCTGAACTGGATATTTTTATTATTACCGTCTACCACCCTGTCACTGGAAAGCAGTCCGCTGGCAGTATAGATATTCCTGCTAAACTCAGCTGTTTTAAGTGTATCTCCACCAATAACAAAGGCTGTATCTCCCAGCCGCTGCATTACCTTTCTAAATTCTGTAACGCCGTCTCCTTTGTT
>JANPGT010000445.1:0-5225 GCA_031424135.1 Chitinophagaceae bacterium | reverse complement strand
ATAAATTTATATTTCAAACCCTTGTAATGAACTCGGCATTCAAGGTAAATGTGGTGAACAACAACCTGCTTTACCTGGAGCGGGAAAAAGGGGCACCACATCCTAATATATTGACCTCTAGTCATTTGGATCTGATGCTTCAATCAGATAAGCTATTTGCCCGCAAGTTTGACCTGGCCGCGGATTCGTTGGTGTTAGACAATATCGACAACTGCCTGGAAGCAGGTGCAGCCTGCCTGGAGGGCGCTGTCTTCGAAAGGCCACTAAGCTTGTAACAAACGCAACTAAATTGTTGGCGGCTACAAATATTTTTGTACTTTTGCAGTCCCAAAAATAGTTCTTTCTGAAATTGAATTTGGGAGTTACGCCCTTGGCGTGACGCTATCTCCAAAAATTAAAAACATGGCAAAAGAAATTTCAGGTTACGTGAAATTGCAGTGTAAAGGCGGTCAAGCCAATCCTGCACCCCCCATCGGTCCTGCACTCGGTTCAAAGGGTGTAAACATTATGGAGTTCTGCAAACAGTTCAATGCAAGAACCCAGGACAAAATGGGTAAAGTTCTCCCGGTATTGATTACCGTTTATTCAGACAAGAGTTTTGAGTTTATCATCAAAACACCACCTGCAGCTATCCAGCTGATGGAAGCAGCTAAAATTCAAAGTGGTTCCAAAGAGCCAAACCGCAACAAAGTAGGTAAAGTTACCTGGTCTCATGTTGAAGCAATTGCCAAAGATAAAATGGCAGATTTGAATTGCTTTACCGTGGAAAGCGCTATGCGTATGGTAGCCGGCACCGCCCGCAGCATGGGTTTAACTGTTGATGGTACAGCCCCCTGGGAAAATTAATTTCTTATCACTAAAAATTTTTAGCTATGGCTATCAGTAAAAAAAGGAAAGTCGCAAACGCGAAAGTAGATTCCAATAAAGCATACTCATTAAAAGAAGCTTCTACACTGGTAAAGGATGTAAACATTACCAAGTTTGATGCTTCTGTTGACTTACATATCCGTTTGGGTGTTGACCCTAAAAAGGCAGACCAGGCAGTAAGGGGTACCGTAACGCTTCCGCATGGTACCGGTAAAACCAAAAAAGTGCTGGTATTGTGTACGCCCGATAAAGAAGCGGAAGCAAGAGCAGCTGGTGCTGACTTTGTTGGCCTGGATGAATTTATTACAAAGATTGAAGGTGGCTGGGTAGATGTAGACGTAATTGTTGCTACCCCCTCAGTAATGCCTAAAATCGGCCGTCTGGGTAAAGTACTTGGACCACGTAACCTGATGCCCAATCCAAAAACAGGTACTGTTACCAACAACGTAGCAGAAGCGGTGAATGAGGTGAAGGGTGGTAAAATTGCCTTCAAAGTAGACAAGGCCGGTATCATACATGCGTCTATTGGCCGTGTAAGTTTTGGTGCAGAAAAAATTGCAGAAAACAGCCTGGAATTAATCAATGCTATCATTAAGCTGAAGCCTTCTTCCGCCAAAGGTACATATGTACGTGGTGTAAGCCTGGCCAGCAGCATGAGTCCTGGTATTGCAGTTGATACAAAAACATTTGTACATTAATTCTTTACTAATCTTCTGCACCCCTCCCGGTGCAAGCACCGGGACGATGCCGGAACAAAATAAATGTTATGACTAAAGAACAAAAAAATGAAGTAATAGAAGTACTGAAGGGAAAATTTTCCCAGTACTCCAATTTTTATATTGCCGATACTGAAGCACTTTCTGTAGCGCAGATAGGGACTTTACGCCGCGCCTGTTTCGACAAGAACGTTGAAATGAAAGTGGCCAAGAATACACTGATTAAAAAGGCCCTGGAATCACTGGACAATGAGAAATATGCAGGTGTATACGAATCACTGCATAAAGTAACTGCCCTGTTGTTTTCAGAAAATCCAAAAGAACCGGCCCTTATCATCAGTTCTTTCCGCAAGAAAGCCAACGGTACAAAACCCGAGTTGAAAGCAGCTTTTATAAACGGTGATGTGTACACCGGCGATACCAGCCTGGTAGCACTTACCAAGATTAAGACCAAGAATGAATTGATTGGTGAGGTTATCGGCTTACTGCAATCTCCTGCAAAACGTGTACTGGCTGCATTACTGCACCACCACGAGCAGAAAGCTGCCGGTGTTACAGAAGCACCCGCTGCAGAATAATAACCAGCAGATAGTAAATAAAATAATAACCTGGCCGGATGGTATAACAACAAAAGGCAAAAAACAATTTTTTTAATCTCTCCTCCGGAGTCGCGCCAGGCGCGACTATGAAGGCGGAAAAAATTTAACTCAAATGGCAGACGTAAAAACATTAGCAGAACAATTAGTAGGTCTTACTGTAAAAGAAGTACAGGAACTGGCCGATTTTCTGAAAACTGAATATGGTATTGAACCAGCAGCAGCAACTGTTGTAGCAGCAGGTCCTGGCGATGGTCCCGCAGCCGTAGAAGAGAAAACAGCTTTCAACGTAATATTGAAGAGCGGTGGTGCCTCTAAACTGAACGTAGTTAAAATTGTAAAAGACTTAACTGGTTTGGGTCTGAAAGAAGCAAAAGAACTGGTTGATGGTGCACCAAAAGCAATTAAAGAAGGTGTAAGCAAAGCAGAAGCAGAAGAACTGAAAAACAAATTGACTGAAGCAGGTGCTGAAGTTGAGATTCAGTAATCAATACAATTTTTGATGTCAGGCCCCGGTTAGCAATAACCGGGGCTTTTTTATGCCATTGCCAGAGTGTGGTAACCACCCATCAAATGGCACAGCGCTTTTCCCGGCAAAAACTGCCGTTTATTTATTTTTTCCGGAATTTATTTCATGAAATTATAAAGTTGTCATACCTTGTTAAACAATTTATAAAGTTATCAAGTCTTCATAAACATAATGCCGAAAAATAGAATTTATAAAAGCCAGATTATCAGGCAATTGTTTTTTTCGGAAAACCTTTCCTGTCTTGATTTGAGCAATAAGATTGATAAGAGCCTGCCTTTTGTCAACAGGTTGCTGAGCGAATTAATAGAAGAAGGGGTGGTTATGGAGACAGGTTATGCACCGTCCAGCGGTGGTAGAAGACCCCTGATGTACTCCTTGAAGACAGGTATCCTTTATGTAATTGCAGTGGCCATGGATCAGTTCGTTACCCGCATTGCGTTGATGGACATGCAAAACAGGGAAATCGCTTTCCTGGAGAAATTAGATCTCAACCTGGCAGAGGAAAAAAATGCATTGGCAATACTTACCGGCAAAATACAGTCGGTAATAGAAAAATCAAAAACCACGAAAGACCATATAACAGGAATTGGTATAGCAATACCCGGATTTGTTGATACAAAAACGGGTATTAACTATACTTTTCTAACGCAGCAAAACAAAAGTGTTACGGCACATATTGCCGAGCAGACGGGTTTGCCGGTGTTTATTGATAATGACTCCAGCGTTGTGGCATTGGCCGAATTCAGGTTCGGAACTGCAAGAGGTAAGAAAAATGCAATGGTGGTGAACCTGGGCTGGGGTATTGGATTGGGCATGGTACTGGACGAAAAACTTTTCAGGGGCAATGATGGCTTTGCAGGTGAATTCAGCCATATACCTCTTTTCACCAACGGAAAGCTCTGCAGTTGTGGCAAACACGGATGTCTTGAAACAGAATCCTCACTGCTGATAATTACAGAGAAAGCCAGGGAAGGAATGCAGGACGGGATTTTATCGCAGATGAAGGGCCTTCTTGGCAACGAAAACGCGGAAAAGGATTGCAATGTATTAATGGAAGCTGCGGGCAAGGGCGACAGGTTTGCGGTATCGCTTTTTTCTGATGCCGGCTATGTGATAGGAAGGGGCCTGGCCATCTTAATACATATTATAAATCCGGAAATGATTATTCTGAGTGGAAGGGGAGCAGCAGCAGGTAAATTATGGCTGGCCCCTATACAACAGGCATTGAACGAGCATTGTATACCCAGGCTGGCAGATAAAACACAGCTTGAAATTTCTGCCCTGGGTTACCAGGCAGAAATAGTGGGGGCTGCGGCACTGGTGATGGAAAATTTTGAGAAGATTTTTATGACAAAGAACCTGCAGGCTGATTTGGTCACTGCTTAGGTTGTTGATTTTTTTATTTTTTAATTAAAACTAAACTGCGATGAGAACACCAACGTTACGGGCATTGCTATGGTTATTGCTGTCAGTGTGCAGCATTTCCGCATTTGCCCAGGCCAAAAAAACCATTACCGGCACGGTAAAAGATGCTTCAGGTAATGTGCTATCCGGCGTTACATTTGTTATTAAAGGAACAAAGATTGCCGGCGCTACAGACAATCAGGGTAATTTTAAAGTTACCGTTCCTGCTCAAAGTTCTATACTGGTGTTTACATCAGTTGGATACGAAAAAACGGAGGTTGCTGTAGGCGATAATACTTCTATTACTGTGGGTATGGTATCTGATGGCAAAAGCCTGAATGAAGTGGTGATAACCGGTTTTGGTGTAAGAAAGCAAACCAAGAAATTAACATATTCTGTAACAGAGGTAAAAGGAGAGGAGCTGGCAAGGGCCGGTACTGTAAATGTTGTAAACTCTTTACAGGGAAAAGTGGCCGGTGTAATGATCAACCAGGGTGCAGGCGGCCCATCTTCCAGCTCGCGTATCCGCATCAGGGGTAATTCAAATATCAGCGGCGGAACAATGCCGTTGTTTGTAATTGATGGTGTTCTTATCCAACCAGGTTCGTCTGGTGCAGATTCGTGGGGCGATAACCGCGATTTTGGTAACCAGTTGAAAAACCTGAACCCGGATGACTACGAGAGCCTGACTGTACTGAAAGGTTCTGCCGCCAGTGCATTGTATGGCTCCGGTGGTTTAAATGGTGTTATCCTTATTACCACTAAAAAAGGAAAGGCCCGCCCGGGTCTTGGTGTAACGGTGAACCAGAACAATACCTGGAACTCCGTATATAAATTACCTGATTTTCAAAACGAATATGGCGGTGGACGCTATAATGTGTTTTCTAAAAATGGCGCCGGACAGGATATCATCCCCAATGATGATTACGCCCCCTATTACAGCTTCGGTCCAAAGTTTGACGGTCGCCAGATTATTGATGCAGATGGTGTTACCCGCTCTTACAGGGCCAATAACATGAAAGATTTATACCAGACAGGTTTTCTTAACACTACCAACGTAGCAGTGGAAGGCGGAAACGACAGAACAACCATTCGTTTCTCTTATACCAAAAC
>JANPGT010000444.1:0-2625 GCA_031424135.1 Chitinophagaceae bacterium | reverse complement strand
GTAAATCAGCTTTAGTTGACCTGGCCATTATGCACTACCTACGTAAGAAGGAAAATTTTATTATCTGTCCCCGTTGTGACAGCTACCTTGCTGTGTGCTCAGCAATTGACAGTGATAAGCCGGTTAAACGGTACCGGTGTGAGTGTGGCACCATTGTCTGGTATGCCACCAGGGAAGGCTATGTGATTGACAGTGAAGAAAAGCCCCACCGCTGACATTTTGTAGAGGCTCATGCTTTGGACGCGTTATTGCCTTGGTCTACATTCAGCGGTAGGGCTGCTGCAATGTTAAACCAGGTGGTAATGTTCCCAAAGGACAGTGAAAAGGTAAAAGTATGCCGGCCTGCAAGATGGATACCATAATAATGTTTCTGGGTACTAAAAATAGATGTTCTGTTCCCCATTGTGTACCCCAGAGGTTCTATAAACGAAAAATACCATTGTAAATCAGTTGATTACAATGGTATTAGTCTTAAAAAAGCTGTAGGGGGAGGAGTCGAACCTCCACGGGGCAGTTAGCTATAGCACAAAGTTCAGTGGTCGACCCTGGTCGGACAGGTATTGCTACCCATTCGGCTCTATGCTACGTTTATCCTGTGACCCCCACCCCCGAGACAAGAGGGCATGTCTGCCAAAAATTTCATCACCCCACAGTGTATAAGAACGTTGACAGTGCAATATTAAAGAAAATACCCAATACGTTGAAAATATTTTAAGATTATTTTCAAAAAATTAGATGAAATGCTGTTTTTTTACTTAAATTGTAAAATAAACGCAAAAATCAAATTCAAATGGGAGCAAAATTAAATCTTGACAAACTAGACCTGCAGATTATCCAGGAGATGATGGAGAACGCAGGGATATCCTATGCGGATTTGGGCAAGAAATTGTTTGTTTCTGGCGGAACCATCCATGTACGCATCAAGAAACTGCAGGACGCCGGCATAGTTAAAGGTACGAAACTCAATGTAGATATTAAGCAACTGGGCTACGATGTGATTGCTTTTATTGGAATTTACCTCGAAAAAAGCTCTTTGTACGATTTTGTGGCAAAGGAATTGCGTAACATCCCCCAGATTGTAAGGCTGAACTATACCACCGGCAATTACAGCATGTTTGCTGAGATTGTATGCAAGGATATCAACCAGTTACGCTTTGTACTGCACGATGAATTGCAGAAAATAAAGGGCATCGAAAGAACAGAAACCTTTATCTCGCTGGAAGAGAGCTTTGTACGGAATGTGCATGTGCATGACGAAAAATAAATATGCGCGTCCGGCGTTTTACAATTGGTTCTGTAGAATCAATAGAACAGTGCCCAATCCTTGAAAATCCTGTAATTCAGTTGTACTATGAAAAAAATTGTCCTTGCAATTACTATGGCTGTGCTTGTTATTGCAGCCATGCCATCCTGCAAAAAAACCAAAGCAGTCACAGAAACCGGCCTGGCGGTAGAAATTACCCCCGCCAACAAATCAGTTAATTTAAATATTCTTGGCCCAGATTTTCCACTGAAAGTTGAAATCACTTCTACTATCCCTACCAGCGGGGTAAAGATTGAAATTACCGCGGCGCCGGAAAGCGCTCCGGCAACAGCTTTCTATACAGCCTCCAGCAATAGCACCGCACCGCAAAATAATTATTCCATTACTAATACCCCTTCAGGCGTTACCTGTGTGGTAAACGTCACGGTAACATCGCTCAGCAGCCCCAGTAACAAATGGGCGGGCACGTACCGGTATTCGAAGAAATAAGGTCGTGAGGCGTGAGACGTCAGTCGTGAGATCTATTCTGGAATCCTGCGATGTTTCGAACTTACTCACGATTCACGTCCGACGATTCACGATCTGACGTTCAGTGCATCGCGCAGCCCATTGCCCAATAAATTAAACGCCAGCACCAATAGCATGATGGCAAAGCCAGGCGCCAGGGCCAGCATTGGGTTATGGGTGATGATGAAATTATAATTCACTTTTATCATTAAACCCCAGCTGGGTTGCGGGGGCTGAACTCCAACACCCAGGAAGCTGAGTCCTGCTTCTATTACAATGGCCGATGCAAAATTAGCCGCACCCACTACCAGTACCGGCCCTGCAATATTGGGCAGTATATGCCTGAAAATAATGCGTCCCTGCCTATAGCCCAGCGCACGGGCAGCTTCTACATACTCCAGTTCACGAACACCTAATACCTGCCCGCGTACAATCCTGGCCACGGTTACCCACATGGTTAACCCAACGGCTACAAATACCTGCCAGAAACCCTTGCCCAATAAAAACGTAATGGCAAAGACCAGCAGTAATGTGGGAATGCTCCAGATAACATTGATAAACCACATGATCACATCGTCTGTTCTGCCTCCAAAATAGCCTGCCAGTGCCCCCAGAAAAATACCGGTACTCAGCGAAATAATAACAGCAATAAACCCCACACTTAGACTTACCCGCGTACCAATAATGAGCCGACTTACAATATCACGTCCATATTTGTCGGTACCCAGCATAAATTTTTTTGTAACCACGGGTACTGCTGCTGTCTGCGACAACGCAAATGCCTGCCGTTCTTCTATGCCTTCGTCAATAAATTTGTGCACAATAATGTTGTCGCCCTGCTGCCGGAAACTGGT
>JANPGT010000443.1:0-14219 GCA_031424135.1 Chitinophagaceae bacterium | reverse complement strand
TTCAATAAAGTGCATGATTTCTTTGTTCAAAGCTGCGTTAATTAGATAAGGCCGATTCATTTTTCTTGCGGTAAATCCTGGCTGCTGCGCAGGACTAACGGCAGTATCGCTGTGGCGCTATTGTTCGAAACCCAGCATCTTTTTCCGGGGGAATTTGTTCCAGACAAATGCGGCGAGCCAACAGGAAATGGCACCGGAAATACGCACCCCAATCATTGTCTTTTAAAGCAATAATAGTAGTTTTATTAACTTTTTTTCCTTCGTATGATTTTGGGTTAATATGTTAATGGCTGGTTGTTAACTGGTATTGATTACAATCAGATTAGCAGCTGATTGTTGTCATGTACGGCAACCTTTTTTTACACAAGGTTTGCTAAGTTTAATAACTTTTTAATGACCATATGACTGAGCCAGAACTACTCAACCAACTGGGCGCAAGGATAAAAGACCTGCGCCTCAAGAAAAGCATCTCCCAGAATGATCTTGCCATACAGTGCGATATTCAAAAAGCCAGTATGTCAAGGATAGAAGCAGGTAAGACCAATATCACCATGCGTACGCTGTTTAAGATAATTACAGCGTTGGAAGCAGATGTTAAAGATTTATTTGCAGCATCTTAAACCTGCCCTGCAGAAGCTGCTTGTAAGTATGCTAAGCATATATAGCGTATTGGCTTCGGTGTTTTTCAATGCCCAGCAGCCGTAACACAAAGCAGCCTGTTAAGCATTTTGCTTAACAGGCTGCTTTGTTGGCATTGGCCAGTGTTATAATGAAGCACTTTTATTTCCCTTTTGCAACTGTAAACACCCTGGATAAATTGAAGCCGAACCTGATTTCACCCTTGCCCCATTGATTGGTGGTATTGGTGATAAACGCTTTTTCGTTCATGCCCGTGGCGTTGGAAAAATGTAACTGAAATACGTGTCCGCCGGTTTCTATATCAAATCCTACCGACAATGGATCCTTATATACCTTTTTGTCAAGCCCGCTGGCAATGTAATGATAATCTACCACAAATGCTGTACGCCTTGAAAGTTTGAATCTTGCTCCTATGCCCACCGCATAAATATTATTTTTGTCGGTAGACAGGGCTACAATATTCCGGTGCACAAAAAGTGGAGCTACCTGCAGGCTGAAACGTTCACTGAATTTTCTTCCAATAATCAGTTCATTATAAAAGGCCATGCGGCTGGTAAAGAAATTTTTCCGGTTGGGGTCTGCCCAGGGTACCGTACTGATGGTGGCGCCTGTCACCATCACCACAGAAACAGGCCATGGCCAGGTGCCGCCTTCTGCCTGCCAGATGGGCCTGAATTTGATAAACCCATCCCATTCCTTTCCCACATTACTTCTGCCAACGCCCACAGTAAGGCTTTTTAACACACCATAGTCGAACCCAAAACGCATATTGGCCTGGTCTAATCCAAAAAGATTGCTGAAACCGGAGTTTACCGGGCCGAAACGGTGTAATATTCTTACGTCCATTACGCCTTTGCCCACAAACTCAATAGAATGGCCATTGATGACGCGGGTTGCTTTAAAGGCATTGGTGATATACTCTTTTTTCTTTTCATCTTTTTTCTCTACCAGCGAGAGCAGGTCAGCCTGTGCCAAAATCAGCCGGGAAGATAAAAGTGCCATGGCTAAAAAAATACAACGCATTTCAGGTATTTTAAGAATGTTATTTTAAAATGGAATAGCTGCAATACACCGTTATTTTCGCAGTCTTTGAAATTTTGTCTTTTACCAGTCCGGGTATAGCAATTTTATAGTCTTCCAGCGTAATGGTAAAGGTGGCGGTGGAAGTAACCGTTTCATCGTTGAGGACCTTAAATACACCCGAAGTTTCTATTTCTTTTGTCACCCCGTGCATTTCCAGGATACCCTTCACCGTTACAGGGTATTCACCCGTCTTTTTAAAATTCACTTTGTCTATATTCACTATTTTACCTTTGAAAACAGACTTGGGATACTTGTTGCTCTCCAGGTAATTCTCGTTGAAATGCTCCATCATAAGTGCACTCTTGAACTCGAATCCCTTTACCAACAGGGCAAATTCTATCTGGCCTGTAATGGCGTCAAAAACACTGGTGGTTGATTTGTTGGCCCCGTCTATATCTTCCAGTGCCGTACCTGCCTGGAAAGCAACATTGCCTGTTTTGGTAAAATACCTGAGCTGTGCAAAGCCCGCCTGTAATACAAGCGTTGAAAAGACTGCGAGAATTAATTTTTTCATAATTGGATTATATTTTATTTGGTAATGCTGCATTTGTTTAAGACCACGTCCATCAGTTTGCCGGTGCATTTTCCTTTAATGGTTACTTCATCTCCGTTATGCAGTATTTTTACTGCAGAAGCTTCCTCCTGGTAGAAGCTGCAGGTAACTGCAGACATCAGGTCGCCGCTGTCAAGAAAAACGGTGGCTTGCCCGGTGCCATCGGTTTTTATATCGGTCACTTTTCCTTTTACGGCAATTACCCTGTCAATATATTTTTTATTGGCTGCGGGTTCATCGCTGTTGAATTCTGCCAGCAACCCGGACGCGCTGACCTCATAAGCCGGCACTTCTTTCCTGATATCGGCCGGTTTTTTTTTATATAGGTAAAAACCATAACCGGCACAGGCCAGTGCCACGGCTGTCAGCACCAGTAAATAACCTTTTATTTTTTTCATTGAATTCTGTTTAATTATTAGGAGTACCTGCATTTACCCAGCAGGTGATGATGGCAATTTCTGAGGTACTTAAAGGGCCGCTGGTGGGCATTGTTTTATCTATTACGCAACGCTGGTAAATCCTGGCAGAAACACCTGCTATCTGGGTGTAGGTTTCCAGCACGGTGCCACCTGCCGATGTGCCTGCATCGTGGCAGCCGGCTGTTGCACATTTGCTCTTCATAAGCGGTGCTATGTCTGTGCTGAATTTGGCGCTTATGATTGTGCAGTCTACCACGCCTGTTTTGTGGTAAAGCAGTTCTTCCTTGTCGTAATAACATCCCTGTAAACACGTGGCAGCCGTAATGACTGTAATGGCTGCCATAATTATCCGGCGGGGGCTTCTTCTTTTCATGCTATAGTTGGTTTTCATGTTTAGTTATTCAGCGTTCCTGCAATTATCCATTTTTGCACCTGTGTAATCTGGCAGTCAGATAACATGGCTCCTCCTTTGGGCATGGCCGAAACACCCGCAGCATGCTGTATGCTGGCCAGCAGTTTGCCGGTGAGGGCAGATGCTTTTACGCTGGTATAAGTGCTCAGGTCAATACCCCCACCCAATGAAGCAGGGTTGTGACAACCTTTGCAATAGGTATTCATCATAGGGCTTACAGCACCGGAGAAACTGAAAGTGGATGTATCGCATCCATTGCAGGCATTGTTCTTTGCACCCTGTGTTATCCATTTGCTCACAATGTCTTTTTGCGCCTGTGTAAACGGTGCCGCTGGTTTTGGGGGCATCGAATTATCTGCAATCACCTGGTACAGTTTACTGCTACCGGGCTTGCCGGCTTTTACACCACCGGTAGACATAATAGCTGCATACGTAGTTAAGTTGACACCGTCTTTATGGCTGGCTGCATCATGGCAACCGCTCATGGCACAACTTGAATTCAAATGGCCGGCATTGATCCAGTTGGTGATGGTTTGTTTTTCAGCAGCCGTTAATGCAGGTTGCGGACTGATGGGCATTTTCTTCAATGCGCCGGTAATGCAGGCACCGTTGATCTGATTCCAGTACTTTACCACATTGCAGTCTGTATCGAAATTGTAGCCGGCCGCACTGCCACCGTTCATATGACAACCGCTGCCACTGCACCTTGCCGAAATCAATGCGCGCAGCGGTGCAAACGTGGTTCCCTGCGGAACAATACCAACAGTAGCAGTTTGTGTTTTTGTACAGCCATTGGCATCTTTTACCCCCACCAGGTAATTGCCCGCTGTAAGTGCAGTAAATGCATTGCCGGCCTGGTAAGCGCCTCCGTTGATATTATAGGTAAACCCTGTAGAGCCCGTTGCCGTTACCGCTATACTTCCGTTGTTGGAAGCGGTTAAGCAGGGAGTTGTATTTATTATGCTGAAACCCATAGTGATGGTTACGTTGGCGCAGGCATTGCCGGCGCTGAGCGTAACATTGGCAGACCCTGTACAGCCGTTGGCATTTTTAGCGGTAATGGTATAGCTGCCCGCTGCCAGGTTGCTGAAACTGCCGCTGGCCTGGTAGCCACCATTGTTAAGGCTGTAGGTAAATCCTGTGCCACCGGCAGCACTGGCGGTTATAGAGCCATTAGACAGCCCTGTAGTGGGATTTGTCTGGGTAGTAGTTACCGCTACAGTAATACCTGCACATGGATCGGTACTGGTTAAAGTAACCTGTTTGGTACCAAGGCATCCGTTGCTGTTTTTTGCAGTGATGATATAGGTTCCTGCTGCAAGGTTGCTGAAGATGCCGCTGGCCTGCAAGGCGCCGTTGTTTAAACTATAGGTAAACCCTGTTCCACCTGTAGCGCCTGCTGTGATGGAACCGTTGGATTGATTTAGTGATGGATTTACCTGCGTGCTGGTGAGGGCTACTGTGATACCTGCACAAGGATTGGTTGACCCCAGCGCAGCAATAGTGGTACCCAAACAACCATTGGCATTTTTAGCGGTGATGGTGTAGTTGCCTGTTGCCAGTCCGCTGAAAGTTCCGCTGGCCTGGAAGGCGCCGTTATTGAGGCTGTAAGTAAATCCTGTGCCGCCGGTAGCTGTTGCCGTTATAGCGCCGTTGGACTGACCGGTGGCGGGGTCCACCTGCGTGGTAGTGACGGTTACAGTAATACCTGCGCAGGGATCGGTAGCTATGAGCGTTATTTGTTTGGTAGCCGTACAGCCGCCGGCATTTTTTGCAGTAATGGTATAGGTGCCTGTTGCCAGGTTGCTGAAGGTGCCGCTGGCCTGGAAGGCGCCGTTGTTTATACTATAGGTAAATCCTGTTCCGCCGGTGGCAATGGCCGTAATAGAACCGTTGGACTGCCCAACAGAGGGATTTACAGGTGTTGCAGTGATGGCTACGGTTACGCCAGCGCAGGGATCTTTGGTGTCTATGGTAACATCTGTAACGCCGAGACAACCGGCTGCACTTTTTGCTGCAATCGTGTATTTGCCGGCTGCCAGATTATTGAAGCTGGCATTGCCCTGGAAAGCGCCTCCGTTAATGCTGTAGGTAAAGCCTGCGCCACCTGTAGCGGCAGCGGTAATGCTGCCGTTTGACTGGTTGGGGTCTGCGTCTGTTTTTGTTGCTGTAACTGCAATGGTTACACTGTTGCAGGGATCTATTGAACCCACTGTTACCAATGCAGTATCTGTGCAACCCATTGAATTATGACCTACTACCCTGTATTCCTTAAATGGTTCAAGACCGGGGAAATAGCCGGTGTCTTTTAGCGCGCCTCCATTTAAACTGTATCGAAAGCCTTCGCCGCCACTGGCAGTTACAGAGATGGAACCATTGGGGTTGGTGAGAATAGCATCTGTCTGGGTGGTAGCAATCTTAAACTTAACATCTTCGCAGGATATTGGTAATTCATGTTTGCAACTGCTTACCAGCCAGAATGCAGCACCTATTAATACCAGCGAACACAGGATGGTCATTTTTTTCATAACCGTTGGTTTGTTTTAACGGGATTTTAATACCGTTATGCCAGAAACGCAAGAATGGTGCTAACCGGTGAAGATTTTTGCCGGGAATTACCGAATGGTAGAAATTGGCTGCTGAGCAGTATTTGTTTGTGTATTACTTAATTAATGTATTGATAATGGAAAGCGCGGTTTTTTTTTTCATTTCGTTTTTTCAATAAAAAAGAGGAGCCGTTTAGCTCCTCCTTAACATCAACATTTGCCGAAATTCAGTAACGGGATTTTAAAACGGGCAGTGCAGTTCAGGCACTCCTGTATCAATTTCAAAAAGAATGCGTTGTGTGCAATGCCTGCACTTTAATTTCCCCAGTGGGAACTATTGATTGCTGAAGCAGCGTAATGTTAGGCTGAACAGATGCTTTAATTTTCGCCAAGCAGCCATTTCCTAAACTGAGGCGTTCTTTCAAAACTGGTAATGGTTTCGTAGGTGGTGGGTGGGCAAAGCGTGAGCTCTATACGCTGTTTGCTGGCAGGCACCATTTTCTGAATGGCTTTGAGGCAAACAATAAACTGCCTGTTGATACGGTAAAATAAGGCCGGGTTTAAAAGTTTCTCAAAAGATTCCAGTGTTATATCTACCACAAATTTCTGGTTGCTGAACGTGACAAGGTATATCACCTTGTTTTCAGTAAACAGGTAAGCTATCTCGTTGTCATGAATCAGCTTTATCTGGGCCCCCACGTGTATAATAAAACGTTCCTGGTAAGATTTGGAAAGCAGTGGAGTTTCGTTCTCCGGTATATCGCCCGGCTGCATTTTATGCCTGCCGGCATTCTTGCTGTCGTAGCGGTCCATGGCTTCTTTCAGCTCAGTTTTTTTTACCGGCTTCAACAGGTAATGCAGGCCCTGTACTTTAAAGGCGTCTATCGCAAATTTATCATAAGCGCTGATAAATATGACGGGTATCTTTTTTTCCAGCTGCCGGAAAATATCAAAACTGAGTCCGTCCGACAACTGTACATCAGACAATATCAGGTCGGGGTGTTCATTTTCATTGAGCCATTGAATGGTTTGTTCCACACTGCGGCATTTGCCGATGATGTTTTTCTCCGGTGCAATTTCGGTAATCATTTTTTCAAGCCGCTCAATGGCATTTTGTTCGTCTTCAATAATCAGTACCTGCATCGAACTTAGTATTTAAGTGGTATAATAACATTGAATTCATGTGCTGTTTCAAGAATATTTACTTCCTGGCCGGTAAGCATCTGTACACGCTGCTGGATATTTTTTAACCCCAGCCCCGCTGATTTGGCGGCCACTTCCTGCCTGCTGATATTATTGCTTACCACCAAAAAAGACTGGGCAGATTCAATGCTGATCTTCAACGGCTGTTCATCTGTAATCCGGTTATGTTTAATAGCATTTTCTGCCAGCAGCTGCAGGGTAAGCGGCGGTATGCCGGCCTGCAAATGAGTATTGGATATATTGAGTTGTAGCTGAAGGTTGCTGCCAAATCTTTTTTGCTGCAGGTAAATATAGTTTTGCAGGAGGTTCAGTTCTTCCTGTACCGGCACTGATTCCTTATCCTGCAGCAATGCGATTTCCCGGTAAAAGTCAGATAGTTTTTCAGCAAACTCCATGGCCATCTGCTTGTCTTTATCAATGATATTCATCAGCGTATTGAAGCTGTTGAATAAGAAATGCGGATTGAGCTGGCTTTTCAGCATGGCCAGCTCTGCTGTTAGTTTCTGCTTTTCTTTCTGCTGTTCAAAACTGATAAACTGTATACGCAACCGCACAAAGAAATATACGGCTGCTGCAACCAGCAGCAGCAGCAGCAGGATGAACCAGTTGGTTTTCCAGAAAGGTTTTGCTATGGTAAACCGGTACGTTAGCAAAGGAGAATAACGGTAATCTTCATTGATGGATGCTTTTACCCGAAACACATAACTGCCTGGCCGCAGATTGGGAAAAGTAATATTATGGTCCCTGGTGTTTATCCAGTCGTTGCTGTAGCCCTCCAGCTGGTATTGGTAGCCCACGGCTTCCGGGTGGATATACCATAAACCCGCGTAATCAAAAGTGATGTGGTTCTCTTCATAGGTGAACCTGGTATTGTCTGTGGTGCCAATGGGCTTGAAGTAGACCAGCACGTTGTTCATCACCAATTGAGGTAGTTGCGTATAGCGGGTGTCTGATGGAAAATACTGGATGATTTTTTCAGTGGATCCTATCAGTATGCCGCCTTTTGGTGTGCGGCACCAGGCATTTATCTGCGGTTTTATATTGTCAAAACCGCTTTCTGCACCATAGAAAGTAAAAAGGGTACGCCGGATATTAAAAAGCTCAAGTCCGTCGGGGTGCGACAAAAGAAGATTTCCTTTATTATCTGCCACCACGTTCAATATTTCATTATCGTGCAGCCCATCTCTAATGGTATAGCGCTTAAATGTTTTTCCATCATAACAAAATAACCCGGAGTTTAACCCTGTAAACCAGATATTGCCGTAAATGTCTTCAGTAGTGGTGTAGGCAATATTTTTCTGCAGGCCGGCAATGGTATCATAGTGGTGAAAACCATCCTTGTCCAGTTTGCTGATACCACTGCCGTCGGTGGCAAACCATTTATTGTCTTTAGAGTCTACTGTAACGTTGTAAATAAAATTATTGCTAAGGCCATTTTTTCTGGTGAAGTTTTCAAAATGCGGCCTGGTCTGTGAAGCGTCCAGTTTTGCAGCACCTCCCAGCGTGCCCAGCCATATTTCATCCCCGATGCCTGCTATAGAGAAAATATTGTCGTCTACCATGCCATCTGCACTTGTATACTTCGCCGTCTGCCGGCTGGCCGGTGTATAGCGGTACAGCCCGTTGTTATAAGTGCCAATCCACAGGGTATTATTCTTGTCGGAATAAAGAGAAACGATTGAAGCGTAATCAACGTTTTTTATGGTTTGCAGCTGTACTATGGGCGTGTTGTTATTATCTTTTGAAAAAATACCTTTTTTATTGGCAAACCAGATTTTTCCTGTGTTGTCTGTGGTAATTGCTTTCACTGCTTCCTGCCAGGCAAAAGGAATTTCAATTACCTGGAAATGATTGCTGTTGGCAACGCTGAGGGTATTGTCTGCAACTACCCATACCTGCTCGTTTTTGTCGAGTAGCAGCTGTTGAACGGCACGCATGTTTTTGCCTTTGGCCGGCATCATTTTGTTTAATGCCGGCAAGCCGAGATGGATTTCTACAATACCGGACTCTTCGGTGGCAATAAATATTTCCCGCTTCATGGGCAGAATATCAT
The DNA here is from genome assembly GCA_031424135.1 of Chitinophagaceae bacterium. Taxonomy (GTDB): domain Bacteria; phylum Bacteroidota; class Bacteroidia; order Chitinophagales; family Chitinophagaceae; genus JACMLD01. Next base: position 5,311 of record JANPGT010000443.1, on the reverse strand, counting down.
TTACCTGGCCATAATGCCAGTTGGCAGCCTCCACCGGTACTACTACTTTGCCCGAGCCTTTGTCGATATAACAGATGCCTTTGTCCTGAAGCCCTATCCAGATATTGCCCGCTGCATCCTGGTGCAGGCTGCGTACAATATTGTCCGGCAGCCCTGCTTTAGTATCAATTACCCGGATATTTTTCTGACCATTTTTTACCGCGCAGACTGAAATACCCAGGTCGGTTGCTGCCCAAACGGTACTGTCTTCAGCCAATAAGAGGTTGTAGACCACATTTTCTGAAAGCCCATTTTTGGTATTGAAAATATGCAGCCGGTTTTTTTCGTAACAGAAAACACCCTCACCATAGGTGCTGAACCAGAGCCGGTTTTCTTTGTCGAATAGTATGGACGTAATTTTGGTGGTGGGCAAAATATCAGCGGGATTGAATTTCTGTACGCCGAGATCTTTGGTGTATTCAAGTGCGCCGTTGATATGCCCCATCCACAGCACCCCATCGTTGCTTTCGCCAATAGCGGTCACCTGGTTGCTGTCTTTATCAAGATATTTGAAATTAATACCATCGTAGCGGCACATACCCAGGCTGGTACCCAGCCAGAAAGGGCCTTTTTTCTCCTGAAAAATGGTCAGCAGGCGGGTGCCTTTCTTTTCAATATCATATACAATATTTTTGAAAAAGGGCGCCTGTGCAAGAGCAGGTTTTATTGCCGCAGCAAAAAACGTAAACAACAGGAACAGCTGAATGGGGTATTTCCGGGGCATGTGTTATTTTTTGAACCTGATAGAAATTTCAACCCTTATTTCTTCAGCAATTTTTTCGTAGACTATTTTCGGCACCTTAATATCATGATCTTCCAGTTTTACTGTGAACACAGCGTCTATATCAATGGTGCCATTGTTAACTACTATAACTCCTTTAATGATTCTTTCTTTTTGAATACCATGCAAGGAAAACATGCCCTTTGCCCTTACTACATAGGTTCCGTTGGCATTGAAGTCAACCTGCTCAATAAATTTTCCGGAAAAACTGGCAATGGGCAATTTATCTGTCTGCATGTAATTCTCGTGGAAATGCTCGCCCTGTAAATGGCTGTTAAAGCCTTTAAAGCTGTGGATGTCTACGGCAAAGGCAAAAGTATTCTGCGATTTATCAATGGCACCCTTTAATTTATCAGATTTGGCCTTGATCAGCTCAAGGGGGGCTTCAGAAAGGAAAGTAACCTTCCCATTCTCCTGAAGCAGGGTATTAGCCTGCGAATAAAGTGTGGCCGCACTTGCGCACAGTAATATACAGAGCATGGCAGTAGCCAATACCAGGCTTTTTTCCATCTTAGGCTTTTTCGTAGATATGTGTAATATTAACGCATTAATATCGAATTAAAATTAGAAAGCGTTGGGTCTGATGACCAGAAATGATCTTAATCAATCAATGTTTCAACTATTTAAAAAGTTGCAGAATAGAAATGGATAGCGTTTGAGAAGGGATGGTGATCTATAATACACCAGCCGCTGCCTGACCGTAAGCTGCTTGTAGGTCCAGCTTAAATAAAATGCATGTGTACCGCCATTTTCACCAGTGCAGCAATATTCTTTGCTTCAAATTTCGCCAGCAGGTTTTTGCGGTGGGTATCTACCGTAGTACTGCTGATAAAAAGTTTTTCTGCAATTTCATTATTGGTGAGACCATCGGCTATCAGTTCAAGTACTTCTTTCTCGCGGCGGGTAAGCACCGGTGTATTTCCGTTGCTGTTTTTTCTTAATGATTGTGCGGCTTCATGGCTAAGGTATTGCCGGCCGCTCATTACGGTGTGAATTCCATCCATCAGCTCCTGCTGGGTGGCATTTTTCAGTACATAACCAAAGGCGCCATTGTCTATCATCTTCTGGATGAAACTTTGCTGGTTAAACGTGCTGAGGCCAATGATGTATATACCGGGGTATTTCTCCAGTACTTCTTTGCAGAGGTCAATGCCACTTTTATCGGGCAGGTTAATGTCCATCAATATTATATCAGGTTGCTGCTGTTGCAGGAAGGCGAGGCAGGAGGCAGCATTCATGGCATGCCCCATCCATTCAATATCCGGTTCGTGCTGCAGCAAAGAACGGATACCCTCCACTACCATGTAATGGTCGTCTGTGATAAAAACTTTGATTTTCATGTTATATTTATTTCAATCAGAACAGAAGTGCCATGCCCTTCCGCAGCTTTCACGTCAAGTTTTGCTTTCAGGAAGTCTACCCTGTTTTGAATATTGCTCCAGCCAATTCCTTTTGCGTGTTGCAGCAGGCCGGTATCAAATCCTTTACCGTCATCTTCTACTGTTACTGCCAGCTGGCCATCAGTTCTCGTAAGCTGAACAATTGCGGTGGATGCCGCAGCATGCCTGATGCTGTTGCTGACCAGTTCCTGCACAATGCGGTAAATAGTAATGGCGGCGGTCTGATCGATACTTATACCTGTCATACCAATAGACTGGTAATTTACTTTTAAAGCGCCACTCTGGGTAATATCATTACAGAAATCTTTTAGTGCGGTATCCAATCCAAATTTTACCAGAGCTTCGGGCATCATGTTGTGTGCTACGCGGCGCATTTCCTGTATTGAACTGTCCAGCATATCCACGCTGCGTTCAAATGCCTGCTGGTTATCAGGCGTCATAAGCAGATTGGTCTTCATGGTGTTCATGGCGAATTTAATACCGCTCAGCATGCCACCCAGTCCATCGTGCAGGTCCCTGGCCAGGCGCGTTCTTTCCTGCGCTTCTCCTTTTAAAACTGCTTCGGTGGCTGTTAACTGCTGCTGTGTTTCCAGCTCACTGATGCGTTGCTGCTGTATTTTCTGTTTTTGCCGGTAGGTTCGGTAAGAAAGTAATGAAATCAAAAGCAGGGTGACTGCACTGCCAATCAATATATAGTTAAGGGTATTTTTTTGCCAAATGGTTCTTTCCTGGGCCAGCAGCTGCGCTTCCTTTCGCTGGGTCTGGTATTTTATTTCCAGTTCGTTTACAATTTTTCGGTTATTCCTGTCCTGCAGCGAGTCGTTAACGGCAACATATTCTTTCAAATGGGCAAAACTTTCATTCACCCTTCCCTGCAATTCTTCTGCCTGTACAAGATCTTTCAGGCAGAGATGGAGTACCTGGTCCAGTTGTAATTTTTTTGCCAGTTGGGTAGCTTCCGTCAGGTATTTTACCGCGTTGGCGTAGTCTTTACTTTGCAGGTATGTACTGCCCATTTCCTGTAATACAATGGCAATATCGTATCCCGTATTAATGGCTTTAAAAGATTGTAATGCGGCTGTATAATGAAAAATGGCAGTGTCGTACAGGGCAGCTTTGGTGCTGAAATAATTCCCCAGCAATGCGTGAAATTTTGCAATGGCAAAAGTCATCTGGTTGCCAGTGGCCAGCTGCAGCCCTTTTTGTGCGATAAACAGCACGCTGTCATATTCTTTAAGGCTTACAAATGCATCGGCCAGTGCAATCATACTTCGTATTATGAAAACGGAGTCATTGGTTTTGGTGGCTACCCTGCGTGTTTCCCTGGCATAGAAAATGGCTTTTCGGTAGTCTTCCAGGAAACGGTAGATGCCGGACAGATTATAATATGAATAAATGGTTTTGCTGTCTTCGTTGATGTTCGTAAAGATGGCTGCAGACTCCAGGTAACGCTGCACCGCGGAATCATATTTCTGTCTTTGCTGATAGATGGCTGCATACCTGTTAATGAGCAAGGCTGTCTGGCTGCGGAAAGCCCTGCTTTTGTCTTTGTACACCAACGAATAAGCTTTGTCTATCAGCAGCTGGCAACTATCCAGTTTCATCTGGTAAAAAAGCAGGTTGGCCTGTAAGCTATAGGCAACGGAAAGTCCGAATGAATAATTGAGTTTTTCCGCACCTTTGATGGCGGAGGCGATTAGTGCGTTGGCTTTTTCCGGATCTTCCAGCAGCAATTTGCGTGCAAGGGCATTCATATTGTTCACTGCTGCGGTATCCGTTGGAATACCGGCAGGCGTTTTTTCAGTATTGTCCGGGACAGCCTGTTGCGCAAGGGCTGCGGTACTTACTGAAAGGAAAAGTACAATTGTCAGGAATTGTTTCATGTTTGAAATTCAATATGCACCGATGTTCCCTTTGCGTGGTCCGATTGAACGTCCAGTTTTCCTTTTAGAAAATCGACACGGTTACGGATATTACTCCATCCTATGCCCTCGGACTTTTGCAGCACAATGGTGTCAAATCCCTTTCCATTGTCTTCTACGGTCAAAGAAAGCTGGCCGCCCGATTTTGTCAGCTGCACAATGGCAGCGGTAGCGCCGGCATGTTTCAGCGTGTTATTGATCAGCTCCTGAACAATGCGGTAAACAGTGATGGCCGTGGTTTCATCAATCACCGCGTTTTCCAATCCCATCTGCTGGTAATTTACATGTAAAGCACCGGTCTGGTTAATGTCGTTGCAAAAATCGTTCAGAGCACTGTTGAGGCCAAATTTTACCAGCGCTTCCGGCATCATATTGTGTGCTACGCGGCGCATTTCGCGGATGGAACTGTCCAGCATGTCCATGCTGCGTTCAAAGGCCTGTTGGTTTTCAGGCGTCATAATCAGGTTTCCTTTCATGGTGTTCATTGAATATTTAATGCCACTCAGCATGCCGCCCAGGCCATCGTGCAGGTCTCTTGCCAGCCGCGTTCTTTCCCGCGCTTCGCCTTTCAGTACTGCTTCGGTAGCGGTTAATTGTTTTTCTGTTTCCAGTTCGGTAATGCGTTGTTGCTGCAGCCGTTGTTTTTGACGGTAGTTGCGGTAAAAAAGCAGGCCAATAATGAGTAGTGTGGCAGCCCCGGCCAGCAGGCTGTAATTAATAATATTTTTTTGATGAAGGCGGCTTGCCTGCAGTTGCTTTTCTGTTTCCAGCTGTTTTATGCGGGCTTCCTTTTTTCCTGTTTCATATTTTTTTTCCAGATCAGAAGATTGTTGCGATAAAATATCTTTTATCATCGCTTCCAGCATTTTCATGCTCTGGTCATTGTATTCCATTCCCATGGTGGCATCGCCGGAAGCATAGGCAATGCTGGACATTACCAGCAATATGGCCGCTTCTTCCCGCTTGTAATTATTCTTCCTGTCTATGGCAAGTGCGCGGGAGGCGTAGTCCATTGCTTTATCGTGTTTGCCCAGTTGCAGGTATGTGACCGACAGTCCTCTCAGCGTGGTGGCTTCACCATCCAATGCGTTTATCTGGCGGCTAAGTGCAAGACTTTGTTCGCTGTATTTAATGGTTAGTGGATAGTCGTGTTTCTTAAGGGCAATACC
>JANPGT010000442.1:0-5826 GCA_031424135.1 Chitinophagaceae bacterium | reverse complement strand
GTATGCCATTCCAGGTGACGGAAAGAAGAAGTGGCTTCCACGCCAAACCGGAAATGAAAGGCGGTACCATTACTGCCTTCTTTTTCAAAAAGAATCACATTGGAAATAAGATCGAACAGCCCCTGTGCAAGACGGCCATTTTCATCTGTTGTTTCCAGCTGCAAAAAATAGTTTTCTACCTTACGTTGTGTATTAAACGCTTCCTTCAGGTGATACTGGCCGGTATTATCGGGCACAAGGAAATTTTCTTTTACACTATCGGCCTGGTCTCCAAAAACCTCTGCCAGCACGGCGTCTGTAATATAAGGTTGTGTATAGCGCTGTGGTACAAACCAGATATGGCGCTCACTGAACTCATTAATATGAACAGGTATATCGGGTACAAAATGGCCCATGATGCCTTCAACGGCATCTATGGGAATAGACCAAATTCTGAAAAAACCCAGTATATGATCGATGCGGAAAGCATCAAAGTATTTGCTCATGGCATCGAAGCGCTGCTTCCACCAGGCATAACCGTCTTCTTCCATTTTTTGCCAGTTGTAGGTAGGGAAGCCCCAGTTCTGCCCCTTCACCGCAAAATCATCAGGGGGTGCGCCCGCCTGCAGGTGCATATTGTACAGGGCCGGGTCTATCCACGCATCACAACTGTTGCGGCCAATGCCAATCGGAACATCACCTTTAACAATGATACCGTTTTTGCGTGCATAATCAGTAGCGTCTTTCAGCTGCAGGTGCAGGTGGTATTGAATAAAATATTGCAGCGCTATCTGGTCGTAATGCCGGGCCCGGGGTGAAACATATTTCTGGATAGATTCCTTACTGTAGTTGCTGTAAATTTTCCACTGCGTAAAATCGCTGGTGCCATTTTTATCGCGCAGGTAACAAAACGCCGCATAGGGCACTAACCAGTTCCTGTTGTTGTCAAAAAATTCGCGGAATCCTTCATCTGCAAGAAATTCATCTTTCTGCGCGGTATATAACTGCTGCAAGGCAGCCAGCTTTATTTTTATCACTTCTTCATACTCCAGGCCGGGCAGTTCATTCAGCTGCTTTTGCTTTTTTTTCAGCGCCTTTATAACAGCGGCATCTTTTTTACCGGCCACTTCTTCCAGGTTGATATAGATAGGATGCAGGGCAAATGCAGATATGGCGGAATAGGGATAAGAATCCAAACTGGTATGCGTACCCGAAGTATCGTTTACGGGTAAAATCTGGATCATCCTGAGCTTTGTTTTCTTTGCCCAGTCGGCCAGTAATTTTATATCCGTAAATTCTCCTGTACCCAACCCATTTTTACTGCGAAGGCTAAAAACAGGAATGGCAACACCGGCGCCGCGCCAGGTATTGTTGGGCAACTGCACAAAGCCATCATGCAAAATGGTTATTTTATTAATGGCATCTCCAAACAGGAAACGGTTTTCGCCCCGCTCAAAACCCAAAAATGTTTTTTCTTTTATATTGTACACCCCGTATTTGTAATACAGCGGAAAAGACTCCTTCGGAATATTCACTTTTGCAGTACACCAGTTACCGTCTTTTACCAGTAGTATACCTGCTGATTCATCCCAGTCGCCCAGGGCCGCGCCGCTGCCACATAGACAAATCACCTCATTCTTTTGCAGCAGGGGTGCTTTCACTTTAAAAATATGCGTAAATGATTTGGGCGCAGCTGCTTTTATACGGGTTTCATTTTCCTTGAGCAGGGTTTGTTGAAACGGTGCTGTAAAAAAAGTATTTTCAAACTCACCGGCATAATTCCACCGGTCTACCAATTGTATCTCTTCCACCCCTTTTTTGCTGATACTTATCTCTTTGTCGTTACCCCACTCTAGCACCTTAAAACCGTCAGCATAGACCAGCACATATTTATAATGGATGCTGGCCGTTGCCGTCGTATCAACTTCCACCGACAGCTGCCAGAAATCATTGTTTAACCAGGTCATAGGCAGCGCTTCAGACAGGTTATTATTACCCAATGCCGCAATATTTCCTGTTACACTGAGGGTTTGCCCGGGTGCTGTATGAAAGCGTACGTAAAAATGAAGTTTCATTTGCCGTTAATTTAGAGAAGGACGAAAGTAGCAAAAAAACATCTTTTGCGTAATTATTACACTATCTATACACGTTTTATTAGCCGGAATATGGAAAATTGAGCGGTTTTGCCTTATTTTGCACAAAATAGAAAGAATGGAAACTCAGAAAAAGAATACAGGCTTATGGTGGGTATTATTTTTTGCTTCAACAGTGGCTTTAATCGCCGCTATTGTAGGGCATTGGGAATGGCTTACCCTGATTCTTCCTTTTCAGTGCACCGCCTTTGTAAAGGGCATGGACATTATGTAACCCGTTGATCTTCATCCTCTTTATTATAAAAAGCACCTGCCGGGTTTAACTGGCCAATGGGTGCTGGTCTTCTTCGCCTACCTCCACAACAGAAAAAGAAAATATTGATTCGCCCACCGGGTTTACCCCTTCATTCGTCTAAGTGTTTTTATATAACTGGACCCATGTTGTAGTTTAGCCCTGTAATTAACTAAACAGCTTAATCCCGAGCCCCTACTTCCATGAGAAGACGTTTTGTGTTATATAAGATACATGAGGTACCTGGAGGAACCAGTTCAATCAGCTACCTGAAGACCTTCAAAAACAGGAAGCCTGTATACACCATTTTAAAATCCGAAGCAAGACGGTTCAGCCTTTTAAAAGCCCTTTTTGTAGGCTTCAGGTTTTCATTGTCCACCCTTCATGAACGGCTGGCATAGGCTGCAACGGATGCATGCCTGCGTTATTCCATCCTTACTAATAATTTGCAGCATATATACTTTTTGTTGTTGTGGGCGGAAGCATTTACAGGAGTAGCCCCATGGAAAAAATAAGAGCACAGGTCACAAGCAATTCCTGCCGCGTCCGGTTTTCAGAAAAGCACAAAAAAAACACCGGTCACTCAAGTGCCGGTGTTCTCTACTGATAAAAGAAATTTCCTATGTTAGAATGAAACATGTGTAAGCGATAAAGTACTGTTTTTTCTTCTTTTTACTCCGTTACCGGCATACCTGCCCCTTCTCTGGATATTCCACAAATCAATTGCCTTAAAAGAAGATGATTTAGCGGCTTCCGGCATTTTTACGCCTGTAGCAATGGTTTCTTTTACTTCTGTTACTAATTGTTTCAATAGGATTGGTTCCATCTGCACACGAGATGGCATAACATCACTGTTCATAATATTTAATTTTTGTTTATTACAATTTATTTTTTTGAGCACTACGGGAAGAAATCACACCGGAATCGTTAGCAAGTTGTGGTCATTTGTTTATCACCCTGTAGTAGTACGTACGAACTATTTATGTGCTCAAATTGATGATGCAAAAGTACAGCATGAGAAAGCAACCTGCAAGCAATATCTCATAAAATATGTTAAAGAAAGGGATCACAAAAAGACTGTGACAATAAATAAATATTGTACAGATATAGTTGATTTACAGCAGCTTTGAACGCTATTTTCTTTTTGGCTATCATATTATCGCGCAAACTTGTTCCTGTTTCCGCTTTAAATAAAATCTGCGTTTACTCCAGTGAGTTATTAATCTACTTATTGTGCTGACAGCGATCTTTTTTTCATCAGTACACAGGTAACGCAAAAGAAAAAGCCTGCACCAACCGGTGCAGACTTTTCATTATTGTAACTAAAAACTACTACCGTTTACTTTACTTCTTCAAATTCTGCGTCAGTAACATTTTCACTGCTGCTGCCTGCGTTCTGCTGCGGTCCGCCGGCATTGGCACCTGCGTCAGCTCCCGGCTGTGCACCACCTGCAGCTTGTGTAGCCTTGTACATTTCTTCGCTGGCGGCGGTCCATGCGGTATTCATTCCTTCTGTAGCTGCATCAATGGCTGCAAGGTCCTGGCTCTTGTGCGCTTCCTTCAGTTTGGCGAGGGCCGCTTCTATAGGCGCTTTTTTATCAGCAGGTATTTTATCGCCAAATTCTTTCAACTGTTTTTCTGTAGAAAAAATAAGGCTGTCTGCTGCATTTACCTTGTCAACTCTCTCGCGCTCTGCTTTATCTGTAGCTTCATTGGCCTTGGCTTCGTTTTTCATCTTTTCTACTTCTTCTTTGCTTAAGCCGCTGCCTGCCTCAATGCGTATCTTCTGTTCTTTGCCAGTGCCCTTGTCTTTTGCTGTTACATGCAGAATACCGTTGGCATCAATATCAAATATTACTTCTACCTGTGGTACACCGCGTGGTGCCGGCGGAATTCCATCCAGGTTAAATGTACCCAGGCTCTTGTTCTGGTTGGCCATGGGGCGCTCACCCTGCAATACATGTATCTGTACTCCGGGCTGGTTATCGCTGGCGGTAGAGAATGTTTCAGATTTTTTTGTGGGGATGGTGGTATTGCTGTCAATCAGCCTTGTCATTACACCGCCCATGGTTTCAATACCCAGCGACAGCGGGGTAACGTCCAGCAGCAACACATCTTTTACTTCACCTGTTAACACCGCACCCTGTATAGCAGCACCTACGGCTACTACTTCGTCGGGGTTAACACCTTTATTGGGTTTCCTGCCGAAAAATTTCTCCACTATTTCCTGCACTTTAGGAATACGGGTAGAACCTCCTACCAGTATTACTTCGTCAATCTGGGTAATGCTGAGACCAGCGTCTTTCAAAGCCTGCTCACATGGTTTTAAGCAACGCGCAAACAGGTTGTCAGCAATCTGCTCAAATTTAGCGCGGCTCAGTTTTTTTACCAGGTGCTTGGGAACGCCGTCAACCGCTGTTACATAAGGCAGGTTGATCTCTGTTTCTGAAGATGAGCTCAGTTCCACTTTCGCTTTTTCAGCGGCTTCCTTCAAACGCTGCAGCGCCATTGGGTCTTTGCGAAGGTCTATATTTTCGTCTTTTTTGAATTCTTCTGCCAGCCAGTCCATGATCACTTTATCAAAATCATCTCCTCCCAGGTGGGTATCACCATTGGTACTTTTCACTTCAAATACGCCATCGCCCAGTTCCAGTACAGAGATATCAAACGTACCGCCACCAAGGTCAAAAACGGCAATTTTATGGTCTTTGCCACCTTTATCCAGGCCATAGGCCAGGGCAGCTGCGGTAGGTTCGTTTACTATACGGCGAACGTTCAAGCCGGCGATTTCGCCAGCCTCTTTGGTAGCCTGGCGCTGCGCATCATTAAAATAAGCCGGCACCGTAATAACGGCATCGGTTACTTCTGTACCCAGGTAATCTTCGGCAGTTTTCTTCATTTTCTGCAAAATCATCGCAGAAATTTCCTGCGGGGTATACAGGCGGCCATCTATGTCAATACGTACGGTATTATTGTCACCTTTTGCTACTTTATAGCTCCAATGGCTGATTTCTTCGGTCACTTCGTTAAACTGGCGGCCCATAAAACGCTTTACACTGGTAATAGTGTTCTGGGGATTGGTAATAGCCTGGCGTTTAGCCGGATCGCCCACTTTACGCTCTCCATTTTTCAGAAAAGCCACTACTGAGGGGGTGGTACGTCTGCCTTCGTCGTTGGCAATTACCACCGGTTCAGTACCCTCCATTACAGATACGCAACTATTGGTGGTTCCTAAGTCTATTCCTATAATCTTTCCCATATTTAAAGAATTTAATGTTTACGAATGATTGTCAATCATTATGCCATGCCTGTAGGAATGAAAATTTGGCAGTATTTCGCCCCATTGAGAGGTCATTTTGGTAGCTGCGGCGGTTCCGGTCTGCCATTGCATGGGCTAGCCCGTTACAATGCATCCATAGCTGGCACTGAAGCGGCCAGGGGTAGCAGGTATAATAGAGTAAC
>JANPGT010000441.1:0-26766 GCA_031424135.1 Chitinophagaceae bacterium | reverse complement strand
TAAAAAGGCCACGCCGGATGTTTGCGTGCTGGATATTATGCTGCCCAATAAAGACGGCTTTGAAATTGCCGCAGCAATTCGTGCAGTGAATGAACAGGTGCCGATATTGTTTCTCACCGCAAAAACCCAGACAGATGATGTGGTAAAAGGTTTTAAGCTGGGCGGTAATGATTATATCCGTAAGCCTTTCAGTATGGAAGAATTGATTGTGCGTATTGAAAATGTGCTGCGCAAAAAAGAAGGCCGCCCGGTGAGCATTGCGGCAGATACCGTTCAAATGGGAAAGTTCCAGTTTTTGAGCAACCGCCAGTTACTGGTAAAAGACAGTGCGGAAAAAAAACTTTCTTACCGTGAAACAGCATTGCTGAAGATATTGTATGAAAACAGGGATGGGATTACCGACCGTAAAAGCATCCTTCAGCAACTTTGGGGCAATGATTCATTTTTTAACAGTCGTAACCTGGATGTATACATTAACAAAATCAGGGGCTATCTTAAAGAAGATGAAAAACTGGAAATTGTAACTATAAAGGGAATCGGCTACCGGTTTATTATCGGCTAGCAAATGAAGGAACCGGTATTTCCAGTATTAAAAGGAAGGGTAGGAAAAACGCAGGCGTTAATTATTTTTTATAACATAAAAAAAACCGGATTAATATCCGGGTTTTGTTATGTTATATTGTTCTTATGGCGGTATTGCTGTTTTTCCTGTTGGCAAAATATTGCCAAACCCACATAATGGTGAATGTAGGAATGAAGTCAGTGCCGGGGATAATCTCTTCTGTAAAATTAAACAGGGCGCCTTTCCAGCTGCCAAACATGGTATAGAAAACGATGGCAGATATGGGAGCAAATACAATATCCCCCAACTCACCCAGGCCCGGAATAGCATAAGTGGCAAAGCCTAAAACATCCATAATGATGCAGAACGCTAAAGAAGGTTGTTGTTTGTTCATTGCTTGTATAATTTAGAGTCAGTTAATCAAACTACGCACCAATTTTTTGTGCTGTAAATATGACGCGTAACTGCCTCCGTCCGTTGTACCCTGTCGGTGAAACGCCTATTCTTCCTGCTGAAGCCGCAGGTAGACCCCGTTTGTCCACCCAAAACCGTCCTGGTTGGGGTATTCGCCGCCGCCTGCTTTGGCCGCTGTATCGCTTACATTGTATTTTTCCATCATTTTGCCGGTTTCCGCATATACTTTTTCGTTTTCCGCCATCCACCGCTGCCTGATGGCAGCAGCAAGGCGGTGGTGGCCATAGTCTTTTAATCCCTTATAAGCCATCCACTGCAGGGGGGCCCAGCCATTGGGTGCGTCCCATTGCTGCCCTATGGCAGTAAGGGTGGTGAGCAATCCGCCGGGCTGTAAAAACTTTTCTTCAAGTATTTTCGCTACGCTTTCAGCCTGTATTTTATTGGCTACACCAAAGAACAGGGGGTAGGTGGCTGCCAATGTAAGTTGCTCGCTTTGCTTTTGCTCAATAAGGTCATAGTCAAAATAGAAGCCCCTTTCATGATTGTAACAATATTGCTGAATGGCATTTTTACGCTGTGCTATTTTGTTCCTGAACAGTTTCGCCAAAGCATCTTCCTGCACCAATTCATAGATCTTTAAAAGTGTTTCTTCTGCGTAGAGCAGCAGGCAATTTAAATCAACCGGCACCAGGTGGGTGGTCTGAATGCTGGTCATTTGCTGACCATCCTTAAACCACCGGCTGCTGAAATCCCAGCCGGATTCTGCCGCCGCCCTGATGTGGCGGTATACCAGTGCTGCATCGCCACCGGCTTTTTCTGCCAGCTCACAGTCCTCAATAAACGCTTCCGGCCTGGGCGTGTCATTATCGTCCCAAAATCGGTTTACAATACTGCCATCCGGCAATCTCAGCACGCGGCGGTGCTGGGTATAGATCCCGTCAAGGGTTTCTTCGCCCTGCATCCAGAAAGCATATTCTTTTTCCAGCTGGCGGCGGTAGATGAGCAGGGTATTCCCTCCTTTTTCTTCGGCCAGTAAGTTTACCATCAAGGTAAAAAACGGTGGTTGAGAGCGCCCCAGGTAATAGGTTCTGTTGGCATTGGGAATAAAGCCAATTTCATCCAGCAAATAGGCAAAATTGTCTACCATGTGCTGCATAATATCAACACGCCCGCTTGCCTGCAGACCCAGCATGGTAAAATAACTGTCCCAGTAATATACTTCCCTGAAACGGCCACCGGGCACGATATAAGGAAAAGGAAGCGGTATAAGCGTGCCTTCCGCATTTTTTGCAGGCTGCCGGGTTAATATGGGCCATAGATCATGCAGGTGCTGCACAATGGGTTTATTGCCCGAGGTATAACCTGTAACAATTTCCGGCGGCCAGGTAAAATGAGTAGCTACAAAGCGTTTGAGGTTAAAACCTGGCTGGTCTTTTTCATCGAGGTATGCATTTGCAATTGCTGCAGGTGGGCCAATGGGACGGCAATCCACAAAATATTTTGAATCTGCAAAAATCCCCTGCAGCTGTACATCGGTGTAGAGTTGTGCAAGTGATTCAATAAAGAAAAGTTCATCTTTCAGCATAGTAATAAATAGCAGGGTATAAAAATGCGTAATCAGGCAATGGCCGGACTTTTTGCTTGCCGCTTTTTGAAAGCAAAAAGGCAGGCAATAAGAATACCGATAGGAATCAGCGTGAAATAGAATGCGTACTGGCCGCCGGTTTTGTCTGCGTCAAATACCTGGCCCATTAATAAAGACCCGGTGGTACCGCCTAAGGCAGAAAAAATAATAATAAGGCCAGACATTAAACCATGCTGTGGTTTGGGCAGGGAGGTTAGAATGGCAGAATTAATAGACGGATACACGGGCGCCAGGAAAATCCCTATCAGGGGGAACATAAAGGCTGCCAGTGGGGCATCGGACCAGCCGGTATATGTTTTGCCTATCGAATCCTTTGCCAGCGGCAATGCAATGCATATTAACAGGGCAGACAGCAACAGGCATCCCAGCAACACTTTGAACCAGTTGAATTTTTTCAGCAGAATGCCTGCCAGGAACCTGCCAACTGCAGTGGCACCTGCCAGGATGCTGCCCATCTGTATACTTAAAGCAGCCGGCAGCATCAATACTTTATTGTTAAACGTAGGTAAAAAATTCTGGATACTCTGTTCTATCAGCACATAGAAAAATGCAGCCGCTATAAACGAAAGCACAATGGGCTTCAGCATTAGCGTAAACATTTCAGCAAACCCGGCACTCATTGGCTTGCTTTCTGCACGTGCCGCAGACTCATCCAGCGTTGCGCCCATCAATAATACAAAAGCCAACAGGGAGAGCCCGCCCAACAGGTAGAACGCATTTAGCCACGAGGTTGACTGGGGGTGGGCGTTGTCTACAAAAGAACCAAAATAAAAGTACAGGGTAAGATTGCCAATCATGAAGAAAGATTCTATGAAATTCATCAGGCTGGCGTGTTCTTTGGCGTCTTTTGTGATGATGCCAATGATACTGTAGACAGACATTTTAATTAATGCGAAGCATGAGCCAATGGCTACAAAAAGTAATTTAACGGCAAGAAAGCCGGGTGTATTGGGAATAATGAAACACACAATGGCCACTACGCTCAGCGAAGTCATCATGGCGCGCTTGTACCCGAATCTTGTAATGTAAGAAGATACCAAAAATGAAACAATGGCAATGCTGAGATCTTTACAGGGGTCTATCCAGGACGCAGCACTTTTGCTGACGCCGAAACTGTTTTGCACATTTAAGATGGCTACGCCGGAACTGTTCAGCAGTATGGCAAATACATAGTAGTTAATGAAAAGAGACAGTTTGATTCTCCAGTTTTGCATCGTTCGTTATTTAGGCAAGGGGCCTGAATGACCCGGTTAAAGGTAGCCAGATTTCAGAATTGCCGCAATGTGTACACAAGGCAGTTTTATAACGCAATTAATCAATACTTGTCGGTCATTATTGCAATTGGAACGGGTACTGCCATGCTTGGGAAAATCACCACTTTGGTAGAGTAGTTGGCGACCGATCTGTTGGCAGGCGGATAATAAAATAAAACAGGTGCTGCTGCAGCACCTGTTTGTAAATAATGTTCAAAAATGGCCCTGAAAATCTCCGGGCTGTATGATATGATTTTTTATAACCTACTTTGGCATCAATATAATCTGCCCATGAAAATTCTTATTAACATAATTGTCATGGTAGTATTCGTCATACCATAAGTTGTTATTTTTAAAGCGGATATTATCTTCAGTGATAAAGTGGTAGATGGAAGAATTGGTAACAAAATACTTGTAGGTAAGCTGCGTGTTTTTTTCTGTTGTAACAAGTTTCCATTCCTTGATCAGGTGCGAGGATCCGGCGGCATCAATATTCAATCCTGTGCCATCAGCATAAAAAGTAGTGTAATCATTATCGAAGCTTTGTGTATTATTGGAGCCCCCTCTTAAATAATACATCGTATCTCCGCCAAAAACTCCTCTTATCTCCAGTTTTTTCCATGCATGTGCTGTCAGCAGTGCTGAGGTTAAAACGGTGTCTTTGATAACTACCGTATCTTTTTTAACCACAGTAACGGTGTCGTAAATAATTTTGTCTTTGGTACAGGAGGTTAGCCCAAATTCAGCGAAACATGAAAGAAAAAGAATAGCAATGACAGAACTGCTCAGTAAAAATTTCATAAATAAGTGTTTCAACAATAATACTATTATTTAAGCCGAAATTAAAACGCCCACATCACATAGTTATACTCTTAATACGATTACTGAGCAGCATTATTGGTAAGAAAACGCTGTAAAACGTCCTCCAGCTCCTCCAGCCTGAAGGGCTTGGATATATAGTCGTTCATGCCGGCTTCCATGCACCTGTCACGGTCCTCTTTCATGGCATCGGCGGTAAGTGCAATGATAGGCGTTTTGCATGCCGGTGTTTGCAGTGAGCGGATTTGCGCTGTTGCGGTAAAGCCGTCCATTTCTGGCATATTAACATCCATGAAAATCATGTGCGGACGGTGATCTTTCAGCAGCTCCAGCACTTCCCGTCCGTTGGTGGCCTGTAAAACAGTAAGGCCCATTTTACCCAGTATTTCAGTAATCAGCAGCATATTCACCGGTTCGTCTTCTGCTACCAGTATGGTGGCCGCCTGCATTATTTTTTTGATGGTGGGTATTTTCAGATGAGGGGTTTCTTTTCTAACCTGTTTGCTGAACAAATCAGTCAGCATTTTATCCAGCTCATGCAGTTTGACAGGTTTGGAGAGCATTTTAATAAGCCCTCTTCTTTCTGCCTGGTAGCCTTCTATATTTTTTTCAAGAGACGAAAGCATCAGTACCACGGGATTGCCTGCGTTGTTGGGCCTGGCTTTAATTTTGTTGGCCAGCATCATGCCATCCATTTCCGGCATCTGGTAATCAGTAATTACCAGGTCGAAAGCAGGTGTATTGCGGCCTGCCGCGGACAGGTGTATCAGCGCCTCTTCGCCGCTGGCTGCCAGCGTACAATTTACCTGCAGGTACTCAAAAATACCTTTCATGAGCTGCCTGTTGGTATCATTATCATCTACCACCAGTACGTTTTTCAGCAATGGCTTAACAGGTGGTTTTATCAGCGGGCTGTGATCTATTATTTCCAGTGCCAGCTGCAATGTAAAGCTGCTGCCCAGGCCCATCTCGCTGGTTACCGTAAGTGTACCGCCCATTAATTCTGCCAGGCTTTTAGAAATGGTTAGCCCCAGTCCGGTACCACCGTATTTACGGGTAGTAGAGGAGTCTGCCTGGGTAAATCCTTCAAAAATCTTCAGTAGTTTTTGCGGAGCAATACCAATGCCGGAGTCTTTTACTGAGATACTGATGTCAATATATTCCTTGCCGTTTTTTTCATAGCGGGCTGCGGTCTGTTTGCATTCAATAAATATTTCACCTTTTTCTGTGAACTTAATGGCATTCCCCAGCAGGTTTACCAATATCTGCCGTATGCGTACAGAGTCGCCGTTGATAACGGTGGGCAGCGCGGGGTCTGACCAGAAAATGACCTCAAGGTTTTTTTCGTGCACTTTTACATTCAGCAGATCAATTGCTTCTTCTATCAGCTCGTTCAGCTGAAATGCGGAGTAATCTATGAATAGTTTGCCGGCCTCAATTTTGGAGAAATCAAGGATGTCGTTAATAATTCCCAGTAAGCCCTGTGCTGATTTTTTTACATTTTGCAGGTAACCGCGCTGTGCTTTCTGCAGGTCGGTGGTAAGCACCAGGTCGGTAAAGCCCAGGATACCGTTCATGGGTGTACGCAGTTCGTGGCTCATATTGGCCATGAATTCGCTCTTTGCCTTACTGGCTTTTTCAGCAATTACCTTGGCTTTTAAAATCTCCTGCTGCAGTCCGCGCTGTTCTATGGTAGCCGCCAGCGTAGCTGCAAAGGAATGTAAAATGGTAAACTCCGTAGCCGTCCATTGCCGTTCAGATTTGCATTCTTTTATAGCGATATGTCCCCATAGCTGGTCGTTTACAATAATGGGAATCAGTACGGCCGATTTCACTTTTTGCTGATAGTACAGCCTTTGGAGGGACTCGTCTGCCAGTTCCGTTACCAATGAAGCATATATTTCATTCTTTAGTAATGTTTCAAATACCTGTGAGGAGGCGCAGAAAGGAGAAGGAAATGTCTTATGACTGATACCTTCAGACGCTCCGCCCTGTACATTCCACCAGGCCACCTGTTGATGTGTGAGTGTATTGCCGGCATCGTAGAGGTTTTTGTATACGGAGATGATATCTACCTGCATCTTAACGCCCAGCAGGAATACGCCTTCTTTAAGGGCTTCTTCCAGGTTCTCATTCTCTATTAGCTGGTGGGTAGCTTCTGATACTGCCTGTAACAACTGATCTTTCCTGCGCAGGTCGTCTTCTACCTGTTTCAGTGCGGTAATATCATGTGCAAAGCCCAGGATGCCCCAGGTTTTTCCCTTTTCATCGCGAAGCGGTACTTTGGTAGTGCTGAAATAATGAAGTTGCCCATTCACAATATTCTGTTCTTCTGCAATGTATTTCACTTCGCCTGTTTCAATTACCTCCGTTTCGTCGGCCCAGAAGCCGCGTATATTTTTTTCAGCATTGCCCATGACTATGTCTTCCGGAAATCCCAGTTCCAGGTCGTTTTTACCCACCATGGTAGCTGGCGTCAGCTGCAGCGAAGCAGCATGGGCCTTGTTCACCATCATAAAGCGATGCGCTGTATTCTTGATAAAAATCCAGTCGGGGGTAGCATCTATAACAGTACGCAGTAACTGCTCAGATTGTTTTACTTCTGCCAGCAGCTGTTCCTTCTGGGCTTCGGCCTGCTTAATTCCGGTGATATTGTGTGCAAAACCCAAGACGCCCCAAACCCTGTTTTCGTCATCTTTCAGCGGTACTTTTACCATGCTGAAGTAGTGCAGTTCACCATTCATCCAGGCGGTCTCTTCCGCAATTTCCTGTATAGTGCCTGTGCGGATAACAGCATCGTCATCCTGCCAGAAACCACGGATGCCTTTGTTGATGTTGCCTTTTACCTGTTCTTCGGCAAATCCCAGTTCGATATCGTTTTTACCAATGATGTCGGCGGAAGTCAGTTGCAGCAGGTCTGCGTAGGCCTTATTAACCATCAGGTGCCTGTGGCTGCTGTCTTTAATGAATATCAGATCCGGGCTGGCGTCTACGATGGCCCGCAGCAGCGATTCTGATTGCTTAACCTCTGCCAGTAAACTACTTTTTTGCGCTTCTGTTTTCTTTCTTTCTGTAATGTTTCGCGAGGTACAGATAAGCTTATTCACTTTACCCTTCTCTTTTACGGGTTTAATGATGCTTTCCAGCCAGATATGATTACCGTTTTTATGCAGCATCCGGTAACGCAGCATTAATAAATCAGTATTGTGTACAGAGGGCGTATCTTCTCCTGCAATAAAGCGGCCCTGGTCGTCAGGATGTACAAAATCCATCATATTCTTTCCATTAACTTCCTCCGCCGTATAGCCCAAAACGGTTTGTACCGAAGGGGATATGTATTCAATGACCGCCGATGGTGAATGCACGCTGATAATATCTTCTGAATGCTCTGCCAGCAAACGGTACTGTTGTTCACTTACCTGCAGGGCCTGCTCCGTTTCTTTGTGCATGGTGATATCCTGCACAATACCAAAGCGGTACTGCTCATTCATGGGTTTTCCTTTTACAAAAACGTGGCGTACCTGGCCTGTTTTTGTAATAATCCGGTAAGAGATGGCAGATTCGTAACCCTGGTTAACCTGGTGATCAAGAATTTTCTTTCTTTCCGCTGCTATAAGACCGGCATCCTCCGGGTGAATAAATTTTTTCACAAAATCATCCATCGAAAGTGTTTCCGGGTCTTCGGGCGATAATCCCAGTAATGCTTTCATTTCTATACTCAGGATAAACAACTGCGCTTCAATATCGTACTTCCATGATCCCATGCGCGCATACCCCATGGCGTAAGACAGGGTGGCAATGGCTTCTTCACTGTGCTGCTGTGCCTGTACCTGGGCGCTTACATCCAGCCCTGTGCCCTGCAGTTCAATGATATTGCTGTCTTCATTGAGCAGTGCAATAAATTCCCATTCTGTCCATAAATAGCGGTTGCTGTTTTTTTTGTGCATACGCGCCTGCAGGCGGAACACCTGCCCGGGTTTTTGCAGGCACAGCATGGCTGTTTCCTCAAAGCGGGGGCCGTCTTTTGGAAACATGGTATTGCAGAAGGGGGCATGAACGAGTTCGGCAAAGTCGTATCCCAGGGTTTTTAAAAATTCAGGGTTGGAGAAAATATAGTTACCCTGCCGGTCAAGCCGGATAACGTAATTGGTTTGTGAATTCAATATAGAAGACAGGTATTTCTTCTGCTGTAACAGTTCAATTTTTGCCAGCTGCAGGCGGTCTAAATTATTTTTGTTACCCCGCAGCAATGGCTCCAGCAGCAAAAACAAAAGACAGGCCAATGCTATCAGCAGCGAAACCATTTTGGCAGCGCTGAATGTTGCCGTTTTTTGCGCTGTCGCCAGCAGCAATGGAAGGTATTGCCGGCTGATATCGTCCAGCGATGCCAGCATATTGGCAGCATCATGCCGCATCCGGTTGGTATAAATTACGCCATTGGTTACCAGTAAAGCATTGTCTGCCCCTGCAATCTCTTTTGCGGTAGCCACAAAACTGCCGGCATTATTATTTACTTCGTTCTTTAGTTGTATGTCTACAGGCGGCGTTGCAGCGCTTACAGGAAGATTAATCGTTTGTAATAAAGTTCGCTGCCGGGTTTCAAATACCGCAATAGCATTAGTAAGGTGCTGCCGGGTTTCTTTCATATCCCTTTCAGAAAGGCCGTTGTTTAGTAATATGAGCAGCGAGGTATTGCAGATGCGCTGGCCCAGCGTACGTTGTTCGGCAGTGGTACTGAGGGTTTCAGTCACCTGCTTATTTTCGGGGGCTTTTGTAAAAGGAAGGTAGTAAGCAAAGAAATCAAACAGCAGCAACGCCGCTATGATTATCAGCGCAAAGCGCATCGGTTTTCTAAAGTGCACAGCATTCATGGGCTAAACGGGAATATGCACGTATAACAGTGAAACACTGTGTATTATTGGATGGTAAGTAATTTTTTAGGGCATTCTTAGGGGTTTATACGGAGTATTTATTAGTAGTTGTTGTTTAATGCATGATGGGGATAAAAAACCCGCAGTCTGCTAGCCGCGGGTTTTTGTAAAAGCGATGGATAGTATTGTTAATAAGCGATTACCTGCTCTTCTATGGCCGCAGGTATTGTGCGGAATTCGTATTGCTGGTTGCGCAGCTGTGGCTCAAACCCCGCTTCGCTGATGGCCTGCTGAATACCCTTGTAGGTAAAGCGGTGGGGCGCACCTGCGGCGCTTACCACGTTTTCCTCAATCATGATGGATCCAAAATCATTGGCGCCGGCATGCAAACATATCTGCGCTACCTGCTTGCCCACGGTGAGCCACGAAGCTTGTATGTTCTTTATATTGGGCAGCATAATGCGGCTCATGGCAATCATGCGTATGTATTCTTCAGACGTTACCAGGTTGTGTACCCCACGGATACGTGCCAGCAGGGTATCTACATCCTGGAAGGTCCATGGAATAAATGCTATAAAACCTTTTGCATCTGCCGGTTTCTTTGCTTGTACCCCGCGGATTTTAACCAGGTGTTCAAAACGTTCATAAATGGTTTCTACATGGCCAAACATCATGGTGGCTGAGGTAGTAAGGTGCAGCTTGTGGGCCTCGTGCATAATGGTCAACCATTCTTCTGTACCACATTTTCCCTTGCTGATAAGCCTGCGAACCCGATCTACCAGTATTTCTGCGCCTGGTCCGGGTAAAGAATCCAGCCCTGCTTCTTTCAATGCCATCAGCACTTCCCGATGGGTAGATTTCTCCAGTTTGGTAATATGCGCTACTTCGGGCGGTCCCAGCGCATGCAGTTTCAGCGTGGGGTATAATTCCTTCAACTGTTTAAATGTGTCTACATAGTACTGTAATCCCAGGCCAGGGTGATGGCCACCCTGCAGCAGCAGTTGCTCACCACCATAGCGGAAGGTTTCGTCTATTTTGCGTTTGTAGGTGTCTATATCTGTAATATATGCCTCAGCATGACCGGGTATGCGGTAGAAATTACAGAATTTACAATTGGCCACGCACACATTGGTGGTGTTAACATTGCGGTCAATTATCCAGGTTACTTTCTGGTGGGGTACCTGTTTTTTCCTCAGCTCGTTGGCAATATTCATCAGTTCTGCCAGGGGAGCGTTTTCAAATAAAAACACACCCTCTTCTATGCTTAAAAACTCAAAATCCAGTGCTTTCTGGTACAGCGCAGCTAATTCCATAAATAACTTGTTGATCAGATAACAAAAGTAGGCCAGGAAAGTTAAATAAGTTCATAGTTCGCAGTTCTAAGTTGCCTGTGCGGGACAATTGACTATGAACTTTCGAACTAAGAACTATACACTGTTCTTATCGTTCCAGCTTAAACCCTGCATCCACCCCCGGCCTTTCTTTGGCATTGGCCAGTATCCAGCCGGTACGGTACATCCAATCCGTCATCTTTTTCAATTTTTTGATATCGATCATGGCTGGTTCGTCCATGGGGGTATGGTAAATGGGGTGCAATAAAGTGCTGTAGAAAACAGCGGGATAGCCGGCGCGGGCATAAGACAGGTGATCACTTCGGAAATACCAGTTCTCTATGTGCGCGGGCTTGTCCCATAAAGTATCCAGCTTAAAAGCAGGGCCTTCTTTATTGGCCTGCAGGGCAATGGCTACCAGGGCAGCTGAGTTTCTGTGGGGTGGCTGTGCGCCCAGCAGTGCCGCGCTGTCGGGCTGGTTACGGCCAATCATATCTCCGTTTAATACTGCTACCACGCTTGCTTTGGGTACGGTGGGGTGGTTGGCATACCATTTAGAACCCAATAAGCCCCTTTCTTCTGCGCCGTGAAAAACAAACAGGATTGATCTTTTGCCCGGCGATTTTTTAAAAGCCCGTGCAATGGCCAGCATGGCCACCGATACAGAAGCGTTGTCATCTGCACCATTGTAAATGGAATCGTTGCCGTAAGGCTGTCTCACCCCATCGTGATCATTGTGCCCGCTGTAGAGCACATATTCATTTTTCAATACCGGATCCCTTCCTTCCAGCTTTGCAACAATATTTACCGAAGGATATTCAAATCTTTCTATGGCCAGCTGTACGCTTAGCTGCGCACCGCTTTTTACCCAGTCAGCATCTTTGGCATGTATCCACAGCACAGGAACTTTGCTGCTGGTGGCAGCATTGGGACCGCCTTCTATATCGTATAAGCCACGGCTGAGGGCGGGCAGCACCTGGGACCAGCTTTTTTCGCCCAGTTCATCGGCAATAAAAACAATGGCAGCGGCCCCGCGTTCCAGCAAATCTGCGCTGTATTTGCGCATGATTAATGCAGGGTAGCGCCGGTCGGGCAGCGATACGTTCAGGTTAACACTTGCTGCCGAAACCGTCACTGCAACAGCTTTTCCTTTCAGGTCAAGCTTGTCCAGCGTTTCTTTGGAAGCATCGCCGGCAAATACCAGCGGAGCAGTGATGTTTGCGGGAGCCGTTTGTGCTACCAGTACATCCTGCCAGATTTGCAGGTGATGGTCACCGATACTAACGGTGCTGGTGGAGGCAATACGGTTGCGCCACATAGAAAAATACTGGAAATAGCTGCCATCATCGCCGGCCGGTTGCAGGCCTTCATTCTTTAATATATCCGCCCACCAGGCGGCCGCTTTCAGTTCGTCTAAAGTGCCTGCTTCGCGGCCGCGGAAATGATCGCCCGCCAGCAGGTAGAGGTCTTTTTTCAGGTCTTGCTCTTTAATGGCAGCCAGGCCAGGCGGTGGTGGTTGCAGTTGGCTCATAGCAGAGCCGGCTGCCAGCAAAAAGGCCAGGGTAAGGAACAGGGGTAAACGGTATAGCATGGTGGATTTTTTTTATAAAAATAAGCTGGTTCAGCGGGTTTGGATGCCGGGCTGGATAAATAAACCGGCATTACGGCCCGCGTTGTAAAAATGCATTTTCATTAAATACACCAGCGGCAGGTGTTTATTGTTGCGCTTGTTGTAACTTGGGGAGGCCATTGGTAATGGCCTAATTGCCAACGGTAAACAGTCCCTGATCAATTACCTACAAACTGCTCAATTGTGCGACGCAACGATTGCCTGATATTGCTACAACTGCTGGCTACCTTATTCTTCTCCTGCACCATACAGGCCCAGGAAGAATTTGTTCAGCCAGCGGCCAAACTTTTAACCAGTTTTCCTTTCCGGCAGTTCAGCGGCGGGGTAATACTTGTTAAAGCCACGCTGAACAACAGCAAAGATTCCCTCAATTTTATTCTTGATACAGGTAGTGGCGGCATTTCGCTCGATTCGCAGACCGTGAGCCATTTACAATTGCCCAACCAGGCGTCGGACAAAACCATCCGGGGCATTGCCGGCATCCGCAAAGTAAATTTCACTTATAACAATACACTGGTGTTGCCGGGTCTCCGGGTAGACAGCCTGAATTTTCACATCAACGATTATGATATTCTGACCAGTGTGTACGGTGAACATATCGACGGTATTATTGGATACAGTTTTTTTAACCGTTATATCGTTAAAATTAATTACGACAGCTCCCGGATTCATGTGTATTCAAGAGGCTCTATGAAATACCCGCGGGGTGGGTTTCTGCTGAAACCGCTGCTGGTAAATCTGCTGATACAGTCTGCAAGAATTACTGATGCAGAAGAGCGGATGGCGCGGTTCTATTTTGATACCGGCGCAGGACTTTGTCTGTTGCTATCTAAGGATTTTGTGGAAGACAGCACCCTGTTCAGCCCCAAAAGAAAGAAAGTGGCTACTCAGGTAGAGGGATTGGGCGGTAAAAAGCAGATGGAACTCACTACTGTAAAAAACTTCCGGCTGGGGCCCTACCGGTTTAAAAAGGTGCCAGCCTATATTTTTGACGATGAATTTAATGTTACTTCCTACCCCTATCTTGGCGGCTTAATTGGCAACGATCTTTTGCGCCGCTTCAATGTTATTCTCAACTACGAAAAAAGGGATATCTATATCACACCCAATTCGCATTTCCGTGATCTTTTTGACTACTCTTATACGGGGTTGAATTTTTACCTGGTAAACAACGAAATAGTGATTACCGATGTAATGAAGGATTCCCCTGCAGAGAAAGCTGGTTTTCTGGCAGACGATATTATTATGGCGGTGAACAACAACTTCAGTAAAAACATACAGGTGTACAAAACCGCCCTGCAGTCCCCGGGCGAAAAGGTAAAAGTACTGGTCTACCGCAACGGACAGCCCCTGATGCTGATCCTTAAAGTAAAAAGTATTGTGTGACGGCATGAAAAACTGCCCCTTTCTTTTTTTTCTCACCCCCCGTCCTGATGAAGTTGTTCGGCCCGGCCTTTAAATCCGTTCTGCAATACAGTGGGAGAGCGGAAAATGCTGCGGCAATTTAAATGCATACTTATCTGGCGGCATTTATTGCTGAGTTTGTAACTTGCCGCTTCTTTTAACAGCAACTATGATTCAATTTGATAAGTTTACCCTGGCCAATGGGTTAAGGGTGCTGGTGCACGAAGATAGTTCTACCCCAATGGCGGTGGTAAATGTGATGTACGATGTGGGCGCCCGCGATGAAGACCCCGGCAAAACGGGTTTTGCCCATTTGTTTGAGCACCTGATGTTTGGTGGCAGTATCCATATTCCTTCTTACGATGAGCCATTGCAGGTGGCCGGTGGGGAAAACAATGCCTATACTACCAATGATCTTACCAACTACTATTGCCAGCTGCCGGCAGAAAATATTGAAACGGCTTTCTGGCTGGAGAGCGACCGCATGGTAGGCCTGGCGTTCAGCAAAAAAAGCCTGGAAGTGCAGCGCAAGGTGGTAATGGAAGAGTTTAAAGAGCATTACATTAATAAGCCTTACGGCGATGTATGGTTTAAAATGCGCGAGCTGGCTTATACCGTGCATCCTTACCGCTGGCAAACCATTGGTAAAGAGCTTAGCCATATAGAGAAGGCTACCATTACCGATGTAAAAAAGTTTTTCTTCAAACATTACTGTCCCTCTAATGCCATACTGGTAGTAGCCGGTAACACCAGTACCGCACAGGTAAAGGCCCTGGCGGAAAAATGGTTTGGCGATATACCGGCGGGTAAGAAATATGTGCGGCAATTACCTGCTGAGCCAAAACAAACGGCCCCCCGTAAAGCGGTGGTAAAAGCCAATGTGCCGCTGGATGCACTCTACAAGTGCTGGCATATGGACGCGCGGCTGCACGATGGCTATTATGCAGCGGAGCTGATAACGGATATCCTTAGTGGTGGCGGTTCTTCCAGGCTCTACCAGGCGCTGGTGAAAGAACAGCAGCTGTTCAGTAATATTGAATGTTACCATTTTGGGAGTGAAGATACCGGGTTGCTTACCATTGAAGGCAAGCTGGTAAAAGGCGTAAAAATGGAAGATGCCGACAGGGCCGTAGAAGCTGAGGTGGAGAAAATAAAGCAGCACCTGATAGAAGAAAAAGAGCTGCAGAAAGTAAAGAATAAAACAGAAGCTTCGCTGGCTTTTGAAGACATGAGTGTAATGAGCCGGGCCAGCAGCCTGGCCAACTATGAGTTACTGGGCAATGCAGGTCTCATCAACGAAGAGTTAACAAAATACCATTCCATTACAAGGGAAGACATACGCCGGTATGCGCAGCAGATTTTTGATACCAATAACTGCAATACGCTGTACTATTATGCGGAAGAAATGCCTGCCACTTAAGCCACACACGCATGCTGTCCGCAGATTAAGGGCTAAAGACAGCTTTCTGCTGAATATTTTGAAATACGTCTTTCGTACAGTGAAGACCAGCATGTTTACGATATGTTTTATTTAAACCGGAAATGAATAGTAAAGCGGCTGCTAAATAAGTAGCTGAAAGCCTTGCAAAAAAGATCTGCGCATCAGCGGCAAAAAATTAATACTATGCTCAACAGAACCATTGCTCCTCCTATAAAAGACGCCATTGATTTCAGTTTACAGCTGAAGCCCTATACCAAATTTGCGCTGGATAACGGTATAGAAGTGTATGCCATTGATGCGGGTGCAGAAGAAGTGCTGCAGATGGAATGGGTGTTTTTTGCCGGTAACTGGTACGAAGAACAGAACCTGGTAGCGTCTGCCACCAACTATCTTTTAAAAAACGGTACCTCAAAAAAAACAGCCTTTGAAATAAACGAGCATTTTGAATATTACGGCGCCTATCTTAACCGGGCGGCGTACAATGAAACGGCTACGCTTTCATTGCATTGCTTAAATAAACACACGGCAGACCTGCTGCCGGTAATTAATGAACTCATCACAGATACTGTTTTCCGGGAAGATGAACTGCAGTTGTTTAAACAGAACAATAAGCAAAGACTGTCGGTCAGCCTGAAGAAGAGTGAATTTGTGGCCGGCCGCCTCATAGATGAATATGTATACGGCTTCGATCATCCGTATGGCAGGTACAGCACGCCGGAAGCGTATGATGCATTGAACCGGCAGCAATTGCAATCTTTTTATCATACCTATTACCAGCAGAGTAAGTATATTATTTTTATTGCGGGTAAACTGCCGAAAGACATAGCAGCGCAGCTGAATAAAAATTTCGGGCACCTGTCTATTCCCAATTCGGCAGCGGCGGTAACGCACCCCATCAACGCGGCGGCGCAAAAGAAATACCGTATCAGCAATGATAGCAATGGCGTACAGGGCTCCATCCGCATGGCAAGACCTTTCCCTACCCGCCACCACACCGATTTTACAAAAGCCACTGTGCTGAACAACGTGTTTGGTGGTTTCTTTGGATCGCGTTTAATGAGCAATATCAGGGAAGACAAAGGCTATACATACGGCATCCACAGTTATATTCAAAATCACCTGCACGACAGCGCCTGGATGGTAAGTACAGAGGCTGGCCGGGATGTTTGTGAGGCCACCATACAGGAAGTGTACAAAGAAATGGAGATCCTGCGCAATGAGCCGGTAAAAGCGGACGAACTGCTGCTGGTAAAAAACTATATGCTGGGGTCTACGCTGGGCGACCTGGATGGCCCTTTTCATATCATCGGCAAATGGAAGAATATTGTTTTGAATGGCTTACCCGATACTTATTTTTATGATGCCGTAGCGGCCATTAAATCTGTTTCAGCCAGAGAACTGCAGGAACTGGCCAATAAATATTTTGTACCCGGAGACTTTTATGAATTAGTTGTAATTTGACGGTAGTAATATAAACGTCATGAAGAATTTTTTGATTCAAATCCTTATCACCGCTGCGGCGGTAGTATTGGCCTCTTATATCTTGCCGGGCGTTGCAGTAAAAGAGTTCAGTACGGCATTAATTGTAGCCCTGGTGCTTTCTGTACTTAATTTTTTTGTGAAGCCAATACTGGTGTTGCTCACCCTGCCCATTACCATTATTACGCTTGGGCTCTTCCTTTTTATTGTAAACGCTGTCATTATTGTGCTGGCAGGCAAACTGGTCAGCGGCTTCAGGGTAGATTCTATCTGGTGGGGGTTGCTGTTTAGTTTACTGCTTTCTTTTTTTACCTATATACTGGAAATTTTTATTGAACCGGACTATAAGAAAAAGTAATACCGCATATGCCTTTTAACAAATATAAAATGCCGGCGGAAGAACTGGTTCAACTGTACAGAAGCATTCTTTTACCCAGGATGATTGAAGAGAAAATGCTGGTATTGTTGCGGCAGGGCAAAATCTCCAAATGGTTTAGTGGTATTGGGCAGGAAGCGATTAGCGTAGGCGCCACGCTGGCCATGCAGCCGGATGAGTGGATAATGCCGCTGCACCGTAACCTGGGTGTATTTACCAGCCGCCATATGCCCCTGCACAAATTATTTATGCAGTGGCAGGGTAGTAAAGAAGGATACAGCAAAGGCCGCGAAAGAAGTTTTCATTTTGGCTCGAAGGAGGATTATATATGTGGTATGATCTCACACCTTGGTCCCCAGCTGGCCATTGCCGACGGCGTAGCGCTGGCCTACAAATTAAAAAACGAAAATAAGGCATCGCTGGCTTTTACCGGCGATGGCGGAACAAGCGAAGGTGATTTTCACGAGGCCCTGAATACAGCCGCAGTTTGGGATTTGCCCGTGATCTTTATTATAGAAAATAATGGTTATGGTTTAAGTACGCCCGTGAATGAGCAGTACCGCTGCGCCAGCCTGGTAGACAAGGCAAAGGGCTATGGTATGGAAGGTGTGCAGATAGAAGGCAACGACCTGCTGACGGTGTACAATACAGTAAAGGGTGTAAGGGAATATTGCATCCGCGAGCAGAAGCCTTATTTAGTTGAATGCATGACCTTCCGCATGCGCGGGCATGAGGAAGCCAGTGGTACAAAATACGTTCCCAAAGAAATGTTTAACCGTTGGGAGCTGAAAGACCCTATAAAGAATTTTGAATTGGATCTTATCCTGCAGCAGGTAATTACCTCGGAAGATGCAGATGCTATAAAGGAAGAAATAAAGCAGTATATAGAAGAAGAATTAAAGATTGGGTTTGATGCAGCGCCCATGGTGGTAAATACAGAAGAAGAACTGGACGATGTGTACGCAGACAGGCAGACCGCCATCGTGCAACATCAATCTTCGACCACTCAGGGTTCGCGCTTTCCCAATCCCCAATCCCCACCCGCCACTCACAATATCCGTTTCGTGGACGCCATCAAACAGGGACTGCAGCAATCTATGCAGCGGCACAGTAATTTAATTTTAATGGGGCAGGACATTGCTGAGTACGGCGGCGCGTTTAAAATAACCGAAGGTTTTGTAGAAGAATTTGGCAAGGCAAGGGTACGTAATACACCGCTTTGCGAAAGTGCTATTGTGGGTGCTGCGCTCGGGCTAAGCCTGGAAGGGTTTAAGAGCATGATGGAAATGCAATTTGCCGATTTTGTAACCGTAGGCTTCAACCAGATAGTAAACAACCTGGCTAAAATACATTACCGCTGGGCACAAAATGCAGATGTGGTGATACGTATGCCTACCGGTGGCGGTATGGGTGCGGGGCCTTTTCACAGCCAGAGCAATGAAGCCTGGTTTGTGCATACGCCGGGCTTGAAAGTGGTGTATCCTTCTACACCTGCGGATGCAAAGGGTTTGCTGATAGCTGCCATTAATGATCCCAATCCTGTATTGTTTTTTGAGCACAAGGGTTTGTACCGAAGTGTGAGTGGGCCGGTGCAGGAAGATTATTATGAAATTGAAATTGGTAAGGCAAGGCTGGTGCAGCAGGGAGATGATATGTCCATTATCACCTATGGCGCCGGCGTACATTGGGCAACGGCCTATGCAGCAGAAAATGAAGACGTCAGTATCACTATACTTGATCTGCGTACATTATTACCGTTGGATTATGACGCTATAAAAGCCACCGTCAAAAATACAGGTAAGGTATTATTGCTGCACGAAGACAGTTTAACCGGTGGCATAGGTGCAGAAATCAGTGCCTGGATAAATGAGCATTGTTTCGATTACCTGGATGCACCAGTAATGCGCTGCGCCTCACTGGACACGCCCATCCCCTTCAATACCGAACTGGAGAAAAACTTTATGGCCAATGACCGGCTGGGCGAGATGGTGGAAAGGCTGATGGGGTATTAATGTAGTGTTTAACCTGTTTTTAAGTTGTAAAGATGCTTTTGAAATATGATAAATAACCGGGTTGATTTTCTTTAATCATTAAAATCACCGGAATCAAAAAAATAATAGTTCAGACTACTTCAACCCTTTCAAAAACACCAAACTCTGTGGCACCTGCTCCATAGCAATGGGTGATTCATCTTCTATAAAATAATATTTAACACCGTATTTTTTGGCCACTTTCATAATGGCGGCAATACCTACGTCACCAGCACCCAGCACCACATTGGTTTCATCAGGGGCATGTCCGTCCTGTGTAGAAGGGGTGCCTGGTTTACGATCTTTCAGGTGCATCATTTTAAAGCGTCCGGGGTATTTTTTTAACAAGGCTACAGGGTCCTGGCCGGGGTGTTTTACCCAAAACACATCCATTTCAAAATTGGCATAGGCTGGATTCATTTTGCTGGCCATATAATCGAACAAAGTGCCTTTTTCAAAAGCGCCGAATTCATAGCCATGTGCGTGGTAACAGAACGTGATGCCATTTTCTTTCAGCACTTTTCCGGCTTTATTAAAAACAGCAATGGCTTTGTCTGCATCTTCCAGGGTAAATATGCCGTTGTGCGGCACCCAGGCACACATTACATATTTGGCACCGAAGGCCTGCGCATTTTTCACCACTGTTTCGGGGCTGGTTTCCAGTTCCTTAAAATCGGCGCCAATGCTTACCATGGTGAGTTTGTTCTTTGCCAATAGGGCTTTATACTCTTCCATGGGCAGGCCGTAACTACCGCCACCTTCTATCTGGCGAATGCCCATTTCTCCAATCTTTTGCAGGGTCCCGGGCACATCTTTTTTAAACTCGTTGCGGAAGCTATAAAGCTGCAGACCAATCGTAGTTTGTGCCGAAGCCGCCAGCAGTAAAAGAAAAAAAGCGGCAGTAGTAAGAAACTGTTTCATATTAATGATTTAAATACTGACTAAATTACAAATACAATTACCGGAACAATTATTTTTGTTTATCCCGCCAGGCGCAGCCACACAAATCTGCGCAGCTGCGGCCAAAAGCTATTCACCCGGATGATATGTTTTCTCTGCATGGGCCAGCACATCTTCCTTATAAAACAACACATCTTTGAACTGGCCTTTGGCATACATCTGCAGCTGGTCGTTAAAATGTTTTGATTGAGGATTACCGCTTTCTCCGCCGGCCAATAAAGATTTAGCTTTTACTTTCTTGCCAAACTCCACCGCACAGATAAAACTATTGCCATTGACACCATATCTTTTTTTGGTGCCGGGGTAATAACGTGCATTGTAAGAAGGAAGCATGCCCCAGAGCGAAGAAGTAAAAGCTACGGGTATGCTGGGTTGCGCATCATCATATTTCTGATCAATATCAGCCGACACCCGCTGAAAACGGTTGATGCTACCCCAGCTGATTTGCCAGCTGCCAAATTTACGTTGGAGGTCATTGATTACTTCAAGCATGGGTGGTATCAAATCTGATGGTTTTGCTGCTCTTAAAAATTTGTCTGTTCTTTTTACCTGGTCCACGTATTCATATTCGTCTTCATCGGCGCTCTTAATCATTTTGGGTACCAATCGCTGCCCCCATTCTACGGCAAGGGTAGTTGCCACCGAGTTTTCACCACACCTGAAATCCCAATTCTTCAGTAGCATAACTGCTTCGTGTAACTGCGCGTAAACAGAATCTTTTTCTGAGACAGTCTTTTCAAAAGCATCTACCAGGGCAGGTACCAGTTTTTCAAATCCGGAAAGATAAGTGTCATAACCGGCAGCAATTACCTTATCAATACTATAATCTTTCTGGCTGCCCAGCACTCTTACGGCATTTACACCCCTGAAATTCTCCCCATCGGGCGCCATATAAGCAGGGTAATCTTCTCTTTTAGGACTGCTGCTTCCAGCTACTGTAAAAGGGGTGGAATTGCAATTCTGCAACCAGCCGTTGACGGGATTGTAACTGTGTACGCTTTCATTGACAGTATGCAGGCCCTTCCAGTCGGTAGCAGCTGTACTTCCGTCTACCGGCCTCGACCAGTCGTATTTTTTATCCCTTACCGGAATAAAATTGCCATGCCAGTAGGCGATATTTCCCTCGGCATCCGCGTATACGGTATTGTTGGAGGTGTTGGCCAGCAGGTCCATGGTTTTTTTGTAAGCGGCAAAACTATTGGCCCTGGTGCGTTGCCAGCTTTGTACCAGTCCATTAATGGATCGGTTATTGGCTTTTACACTCAGCCACTGGTTATTGCGTTTGGCCATAATAGGCCCATGCTGCGTAAACAATGCGCTGATGTCTTTTGACTGCAGCTTGCCATTGCTGAGGTATTTCAACCGGATATTCTTTTGCTTCACTGACTTCTGCACGTGATTGTA
Organism: Chitinophagaceae bacterium; assembly: GCA_031424135.1. GTDB lineage: Bacteria > Bacteroidota > Bacteroidia > Chitinophagales > Chitinophagaceae > JACMLD01. Next base: position 5,147 of record JANPGT010000441.1, on the reverse strand, counting down.
TTCGTACTGCCAGCCATTGTTGCTCTTTGTTATTTTTTCTGCATACAAATCTGCAATGTCAACGGCACTGGACGTATGCATCCACCCACAGTGCTCATTAAAACCCTGGTAGATAAAAAACTGGCCCCAGGTTACGGCACCGTATACATTCAATCCTTCTTCGCTTGCCATATGCACTTCTGGCCTGAAATAGAAAGTAACATGCGGGTTGATATATAAAATGGCGTTATGCGCGCTGGTGATGGACGGTGAAAAAGCAAACCCATTGGATCCCACCGGTGCTTCGTCCCTGTTTGGAATGAAAGCGGTGGTGTTACCCCCGCCGGTGTAAAAAGACTGTAATTCTTTTTCCGTCACTCCCGCAGTATTAATGGCGCCAATGCTGCCATCAGTCCATAACAAGGGATACCATGGCTGAAAGCGATGCAGCAATGCCGGCTTCACAGCTGGATTTTTATACAGGTAATAGTTGATGCCGTCAGCAAACGCATTCATTAATTTTTGCAGCCAGGCCGGGCTTTTGGCAAAATCGGCTTTTGCTTCAGCAGAATCTATTACCAGCCGGATCAATAAATCTTCATACAGCGCTGCTTCCCCTTTTATTTCTGCCATGCGCCCCAGTTTTTCAATATAATTCATCTCCACTCTTTTGAAATCGTCCTCGCACTGGGCATAGAGTAATCCAAACACTGCATCTGCATCTGTTTTTCCGTATACATGCGGAATGCCCCAGTTATCGCGGATGATGGTCACCCGTTTAGCCTGGGTTTCCCAACGGGTAATTTCTGCGGGCGTGAAATATTGAGCAAATAACTGTACCGGAAAAAGCAGCAATAGCAGCAAGTATTGTTTCATGAAATAAAATTATATAAAGAAAGAATGAATGCCGCAATTATTAGCCGCAGATTCGCAGATTGGGTTTTAATTTAATGATGTTTGGTTAGACAACTCACCCCGTCACGCCAAGGCGTGACACCCCTCTCTGCAGCGCAGAGAGGGGAAGCGCATCCTAGATGCGCTGGGGTGAGTAATAATCTGCGCATCTGCGGCAAACTTTTTAATCTATTATTAATACAGCCCCACTTTTCCTTTTAGTGAAGCAAACATCTTTTTTGAATCAAAGCCCACCCCGTTTTTAAAAACAATTTCTGTACTGCGGATATGGCTGATATCTTTTTCAAGGTCGCCGTTCAGCAACACCAGGTTGGCCAATTTGCCCTTTTCAATACTGCCGATATCTTTGGTCCGCTGCAGGTAGGTGGCGCCGTTAAGTGTTGCAATCCTGATGGCTTCCAGGGCTGTGAATCCCGCCTGTACCAGTAACTCAATTTCGCGGTAATTACTATAGCCGGCAATGGTTCTTCCTGCGCCGGTGGGGTCAGTACCTGCTACCAGCAAACCTCCTGCATCATGAAATTGTTTTTCCCAGGCTAATTCTTTTTTAAACAAAGCAATGGCGGCAGCATCTTTGTTTTGCATATCGTTCCATTCAGAAGACAAACCTTCTTTTATTTCGGGCAGTAAGGCATCCAGTCCGCCCCCATGTACAATCTCACTGCCGGTATATGGCTCAAACACGGGTAATGTAGAGGTGAGGGCTACTTTCCTGCTGACCAGCAGGCGTATCAGGTCTTTCATTTGGGAACTGTTTACATCCAGAGCCGCCAATGATTTGCGGCTGCCTGTTGGCAATTCGTTTTCTTTTTTGCCTTCTATAAAATCGGTGCTTGCCATAAAGCCGTGCTCAAGGTTATCAATACCTGCTGCAGCGGCTTCGGCATAAGTGATGGCGCCGATATGGCCGGTAACTTTTAACCCCCGCAGGTGTGCTTCGCGTATTACCACGGCCAGGTCTTCTTTGGTGGCATGCATGTACATTTTGAAGGAGGTACAGCCCTTGGCCGACCAGAAAGCTACAGAGGTCGCCGCTTCGGCAGTATCTTTTATCGTGTTTAATGAGGGAATATCAAAGCCCTGCCGTTCAATATACGGGGCAGTGATGTCCATATCAGGGCCTGTTAACTTTCCTTCTGCAATCATGCGTTTAATGCCAAGATCGGTTTGCGGTTCGATGCTTCCGCCGGTGCGCATGGTGGTTACACCAGCCGCCAGGTAGAGCCTTGGAAAAGAAAAAGACAATTCAGATAAACTAAAAAAATCTTCCAATGGGTTGGTGTAATACAAATGTTCGTGCAACATTACCAGGCCGGGTATAAGCGTTTTGCCTGCACCATTTACAATAACGGCGTTGGCTGGCAGGGCGATTTTTTTGCTGTCACCCACAGCAATAATCCGATCATTTTCCAGCAACACCGTTTGGTGCTCTTTTGCCGGCGCCCCGGTGCCGTCAATGATTTTTACGTCGGTAATGGCAATGGTACCGGCGGGTATTGTAATGAATGTCTTTACTTCCGTGCTGAAGGTTTGTGCCTTTAACCCAGTCGTTAACAGTAAAATGAAAGTAATTACCAGTATTCTTCTCATAACTATATTATTTGTTTAGTAACTGCTGCGCTACGCTTTCTGCTTTCTGCCTGGCGGATTTTACGACGCCAGACTGAAGCGGGGCGAAACGGCCGGGATGAATATAAAACATCTTCATGGAGTTTGGCCTAAATAAGACAGAATTTGCAATCAAGGCTAAATGAGCCAGGGTCAGCAAGCCGCTCCATCATCGCTACGCGGGGACCATTTCTGGTATTGATTGGAGAGAAAAAGGTTTTCTTAAGCGTAGTGCAGCGTTTCCACCCCATCCTGGTCATGGAAAAAGTTGTTCAAAACGGTAGCCCTGCCACCGGAAAGGTCATACAGAATTATTAAACATCTGCCGAGCAGGTTTGTTACTTTTGCAAGCGGGTTTTGCCCAATGCCTTACTTTTAATTTTTATTGAACTATGCAGTTATACTGTCCTTCACTCACCCAATACAAACGCCTCAAAACCCTGGAAGTAAAGATCGGGGATTTGCTGCTGGGCAATTATCATCCGGTACGCATCCAGACCATGACTACTACCAACACTATGGATACCATAGCTACGGTAGAACAATCCATACGTTGTATAGAAGCGGGTGCAGAACTGGTGCGCATCACCGCCCCCAGCAAAAACGAAGCAGAGAACCTGCTCAATATAAAAAATGAGCTGCGGAAAAGAGGCTATACCACGCCACTGGTGGCCGATATACATTTTACCCCCAATGCCGCCGAAATAGCCGCCCGGATTGTAGAAAAGGTAAGGGTGAACCCCGGCAACTATGTAGACAAGAAAAAATTTGAACAAATAGATTATACCGATGCTGAATACGGGGAGGAAATTGACCGCATCCGCGAAAGGTTCACACCCCTGGTAAAAATTTGCAAAGAATATGGTACTGCCATGCGCATCGGTACCAATCATGGATCGCTGAGCGACCGGATTATGAGCCGCTACGGAGATACTGCCAATGGTATGGTAGAAAGCGCCATGGAATTTCTTCGTATTGCACGGGGCGAAAGCTACCACAATATCATCCTCAGCATGAAGAGCAGCAACCCGCAGGTAATGGTGCAGGCTTACCGCCTGCTGGTACAATGCATGGACAGGGAGTTTGGCGATTGTTATCCATTGCACCTGGGCGTTACAGAAGCTGGTGATGGGGAAGATGGCAGGATCAAATCTGCCATCGGTATAGGTACCCTGCTGGAAGATGGCATCGGAGATACCATACGTGTATCTTTAACCGAAGATCCGGAATTTGAAATACCGGTTTGTAAAGACCTGGTAAAGCGTTACCATAACCGCGGAGAAAAAGCTGCTGTACAGGCTTCGATACCCGGTATTGACAAAATCCCTTACTCACCCTTTTCCTATGCAAGAAGGGATGGTTTTTCAGTCAGCAATATTGGCAGGAAGCAGGTGCCCGTGGTAGTAGCAGATTTTATGCAGGCCGCTGCAGTGGGCACACAGGACCTGCACAGCATTGGTTACACTTACGATGAAGCTACCGACAAATGGCATATTGGTGATGGTGCTGCCGATTATATATACACGGGTAAAAAACAACTGGCATTTGCATTGCCCGGCACCCTCAGCGTTATCTGCGATTACGATAGCTGGCTGACCGCGCCGGATAAAGCAAAATATTTTCCGCTTTACCAGGGCGCATCGTACCTGATGCACAATAAAAGGTCCGGTGTAATGAACTTTGTTTCTGTGGATACCAACAGCAAAGACGCTGCTGAAATATTGCAGCAGATAAGAAAAGATGATACGGTAGTGCTCTGCCTCTGGTCATCACATGCGCATACCATGCCTTCGGTCAGGCGTTATATTATGGAGTTGATGAACCAGAATATCAGGTGCCCCCTGGTACTGGCAGTAGAAAGCCATGATACAACCATCGACGACCAGCTTATCCATTTTTCAGCAGAGGCAGGGGCCCTGCTGCTGGATGGCATGGGCGATGGCATCTGGTTAATGAATGATCCTTCCAAACTCACTAATAGTAAAGTAAGCGGCCGCACCTACCTGGAAGCCCACAGCAATCACCAGTTCATCAATAACACTTCTTTTTCTATCTTACAGGCTACACGTACCCGTATTTCCAAAACGGAATACATCAGTTGTCCCAGTTGTGGCAGAACACTGTTTGATTTACAGGAGACCACTGCGAAAATCCGTGCTGTTACCAATCACCTCAAAGGCGTTAAAATTGCCATTATGGGTTGTATTGTAAATGGACCTGGTGAAATGGCCGACGCTGATTTTGGTTATGTAGGCAGCGGCCCCGGTAAGATTACATTGTACAGGGGCAAAGAAGTGGTAAAGCGCAGTGTTGACAGTGATATTGCAGTGGCGGAACTGGTAAGCCTGCTGAAAGAGAGCGGGGCATGGATTGAACCGGACAGCAGCTTAGTTAAATAGCATTATACATGGAATTTACGATTGCAGAAGTTACAGCAGATGATTGTAAGCAGGTAGTATTGACAGCAGCGGACACGGGTGCGCAGGTAATTATTCTGCCGGAGTATGGCGCCATGCTGCATGCTTTTACTGTGCAGACCCAAAAAGGCCCGCAAAATATTATAGACAATTACAGCAGTACGGCGGTATTAAAAGAAGACCTGGGTAATAGCTATAAAAGCAGCAAACTGTCGCCCTTTGCCTGCC
>JANPGT010000440.1:0-1754 GCA_031424135.1 Chitinophagaceae bacterium | reverse complement strand
TTTCAATACCGCCTCACTGCATCAGAGTCGGGCAACCTGGGCATCTCGGGTTGCAGGGTAGCCTCCAACGTACTCACTATACGTATAGATGGTATACCTGTTCCGCAGGCCGCCAATTCATCGCCCGCCTGCGTTAACACGGCCGTTACACTGGTAGCAAAAATGGGTATACCTATCAATGGACAGGCCCCAATGGGTTTTCTTCCACGGCCGCGTCGCCCGTTATTGCTGCTGTTATTCCTGCCAACGGCGGCAAGTATTATGTTGCCGTTACCACCAGGGGCGGTTGCGTACAAACAGATTCCACCCTTGTAATTGTAAGCAGTTTGCCGGTGGCAGCTGCAGGGCAGGATGAGGCGATTTGTGAAGGCAGTAAGATTACGCTGCAGGCAAGCGGCAGCCTGTATTATTCCTGGACGCCGGTGACCGGACTCTCGGATCCCAATATTGCCAACCCGTTGGCAAGCCCTTTAACCAGCACCACCTATACCGTTAAAGTAAGCAACCAGTTCAACTGCTCCGCAAAAGACAGCGTGCGTATTACTGTGCTGGTAAAACCAACGGCCAATGCGGGCCCCGATAAAAAAATAACAGCCGGTGAAAGCACTTCTTTACAGGGCGTTGCAGGTGGCGATGTAAGCGCTTTTTTCTGGACACCCGTACAATTCATCAGCAACAGCAATATACTTACACCGGTGGTAAGTCCTTTAAGTGATATTACGTACACCCTGCATGTTGCCTCGGGCAATGGCTGCGGTACTGCTACAGACGATGTGTTTATCCGCGTATTCAAAAAGATAGTAATTCCCAACGCCTTTTCTCCCAATGGCGATGGCATTAACGATACATGGTTTATTGAAGGACTGGACAGCTACCCGGAGTCTGAAACCAATGTTTTTAACCGCTATGGCCAGCTGGTGTTTCATGCTGCCGGATACAGCAGGGCATGGGATGGCAGGTTTAATGGCAAAAGCCTCCCGGCAGGCACTTATTATTACACTATTGACAGGAAAAATAATTTTCCGCTGTCCAGCGGATGGCTGCTGATTATCCGTTAATGCATACCATCTTTGCAGCAAAGAACAGCCTGGCAGGTAATTGCTGTACAAAAGCGGGTACAGCTATATTTTCTCTGGCATCAATCTTGAACCCAGTACCCCCCGCATGTAAAAGCAAGGTTTTTTGAGCTGCAGATGCTATTTTGTCACAGAATATAATTTTAATGAAAGAATCAAATTTGTTTTTTAGCGCCGAAGATGAGATGGACTTCATGCCAATAATACCGCTGAATGAAAACGAGAACGAGGATGGCCAGGACATAGTGATACCAACTGAATTACCCCTTTTACCTTTAAGGAATACTGTATTATTTCCGGGCGTTGTTTTGCCCATTACCGTTGGTCGCGACAAAAGTATAAAAGCTGTAAACGAAGCATACAAGGCTGACAAATTGGTAGGTGTAATAGCGCAAAAAGACAGTACCATAGAAGACCCTGCCATTACAGATCTGGAAGATATTGGTACCGTAGCTAAAATTGTTAAACTAATAAAAATGCCCGATGGCGGTACCACCGTCATTATCCAGGGCAAACGCAGGTTTAAAGTAGGCGCCATTACCCTGGAAGACCCCTTCTTTAAAGCTACCGTAGAACTGCTCACTGAAGAAGAGGCACCGAAAGACCAGGATTTTGAAGCCTATGTATCAAATATAAAGGAACTGGCAGCGCAGATTATACAGCTGTCGCCCAATATAC
>JANPGT010000439.1:0-14187 GCA_031424135.1 Chitinophagaceae bacterium | reverse complement strand
AATAGCAAAGGCCACCACTTTTTCTGCATTGTCCAGATTCGGATTGCCCGGCTTCCAGTTTTTCTTCGCCTCATAAATGCGAAGTTTAACTTCCCCTTTCTCTGTAAACTTAAACGAGTTGGAGAGCAGGTTTTTCAGAATTTGGTTCAAACGCTGTACATCGGTTTCCATAGAAGAAGGCAGCTTGCTGTCTGTTTCAATGGTGAAGCGCAGGTGCCTTGCCTCTGAAATGGGTTTAAAAGTGGTTTCTGCAAAAGAAGCAATTTCTGAAAACCGTACCGGCGAAATATTGGCGGTAATAAAACCAGATTCTATTTTTGAAAGATCAAGGATATCATTAATCAGTTGTATCAGGTCATCGCCGCAGGAGTGTATGGTCTTTGCATAACGAATCTGCTTATCGTTCAGGTTGCCTTCGGCATTCTCGTAGAGTTGCTGCGCCAGTATCAACAGGCTGTTAAGCGGGGTACGCAGCTCGTGAGACATATTAGCCAAAAACTCCGATTTGTATTTTGAGGTGAGGGTCAGCTGCTCCGCTTTTTCTTCCAGCGATTTCCTGGCTTCTTCCACTTCACGGTTCTTGTCTTCTACCTCATTCTTCTGTTTTACCAGCAAGAGGGCCTTGTCCTGCAGTTCATCGTTTGTACGGCTCAATTCTTCCTGCTGAATTTTCAGCTCACCTGCCAGCGATTGCGACTGTGTAAGCAGCTCTTCTGTACGGGTATTGGCTTCAATGGTATTAATAACGATACCAATACTCTCTGTTAGCTGTCCAAGGAAGTCGATATGTGTTTCACTGAATACATCCAGGGAAGCCAGTTCAATCACTGCTTTCACATTATTTTCAAATAATACCGGGAGGATGATTAGATTGGTTGGTTTTGCCCTGCCGAGACTGGAGCTGATTTTTATGTAATTACCCGGCACATTAGACAGAATAATGCGTTCTTTCTCAAATGCCACCTGACCCACCAATCCTTCGCCGATGGCAAATTCTGATGGAATATTTTTTTCTGAACGGTAGCCATAAGCAGAAAATAAAACCAGTTTTACGGCCTGGGTATCTTCGTTTTGCTTTAAGATATAAAATGCGCCGTAATGGGCTGTTACTACCTGGGCAAGTTCCGACAGTATTCTTTGGGTTACTGTCTTGAGATCTTTTTGCCCCTGCAACATTTGTGTAAATTTGGCAAGATTGGATTTTAACCAGTCCTGTTCCTGGTTACGGAGCGTAGTTTCTTTCAGGTTGGCGATCATCTGGTTGATGGTGTCTTTTAACGCCTCCACTTCGCCCTTGGCCTCTACGCGGATGGTTCTTGTTAAATCGCCTTTGGTCACTGCTGACGCCACTTCAGAAATGGATCTCACCTGCGTTGTCAGGTTCTGCGCAAGCTGGTTTACGTTTTCTGTCAGGTTTTTCCAGATACCAGATGCGCCGGGTACAGACGCCTGTCCACCCAGCCTTCCGTCTACACCCACTTCCCTGGCCACGGTAGTTACCTGGTCGGCAAACAATGCAAGGGTATCAATCATTTCATTGATCGTATCAATCAGCTGGGCAACCTCACCTCTTGAAACAATGGCCAATTTTTGTTTCAGGTTACCGGTGGCTACTGCCGTCACCACTTTTGCAATGCCCCTTACCTGGTTGGTGAGATTGGATGCCATCATGTTTACACTATCTGTCAAATCCTTCCAGGTACCACCTACCCCTCTCACTTCGGCCTGGCCTCCCAATTTACCTTCCGTTCCTACTTCGCGGGCCACACGCGTTACTTCAAAAGCAAATGAATTCAGCTGTTCCACCATCGTATTGATGGTATTTTTCAAATCCAGGATTTCACCTTTTACGTCTATGGCCACTGTTTTTGACAGGTCACCACTGGCCACCGCCTTTGTAACTTCTGCAATATTGCGCACCTGGGCGGTAAGATTACCCGTCATCTGGTTAACAGAATCGGTCAAATCTTTCCAGGTACCGGCAACACCTGGTACAAATGCCTGGCCACCCAGTTTACCATCTGTACCTACTTCGCGGGCAACACGGGTTACCTCGGAAGCGAAGGCGCGTAACTGGTCTACCATGGTATTCAGTGTTTCCTTAAGCTGAAGGATTTCTCCGCGTACATCCACGGTGATTTTTTTGGACATATCGCCATTGGCCACGGCAATGGCCACTTCGGCAATATTTCTTACCTGTGCAGTAAGATTGCCTGCCATCTGGTTCACCGAGTCTGTTAAATCCTTCCAGGTACCGGCCACTCCGGGCACATTGGCCTGGCCGCCCAATTTTCCTTCAGTACCTACCTCTCTTGCTACACGGGTTACCTCAGAAGCAAACCCGCGCAGCTGATCCACCATGGTGTTGATGGTATTTTTTAATTCAAGAATTTCTCCTTTAACATCCACCCCAATCTTCCTTGACAGGTCTCCGTTGGCCACAGCAGTAGTTACTTCCGCAATATTTCTTACCTGCGAAGTAAGGTTGCTGGCCATTTTATTTACACTGTCCGTAAGATCTTTCCATGTACCTGCCACGCCCGGCACATCTGCCTGCCCGCCCAGTTTTCCTTCCGAGCCCACTTCCCTTGCCACACGGGTTACTTCGGAACCAAAAGCATTCAGCTGATCCACCATGGTATTAATGGTGTTTTTCAATTCCAGGATTTCGCCTTTTACATCCACGGTGATCTTCCTGGACAAATCACCTTTGGCCACCGCGGTGGTTACTTCCGCGATATTGCGCACCTGACCGGTAAGGTTAGAAGCCATCCCGTTAACTGAATCAGTAAGGTCTTTCCATACACCACCCACACCTTCTACGGTAGCTTGTCCACCCAGCTTTCCTTCGGATCCTACTTCTCGTGCCACACGGGTTACCTCGGAAGCAAATCCCCGCAACTGATCCACCATGGTATTAATGGTATTCTTCAATTCCAGGATTTCTCCTTTCACATCAACATCAATCTTCCTTGACAAATCGCCTGTTGCCACGGCGGTAGTTACTTCCGCAATATTCCTCACCTGTGAAGTAAGATTACCGGCCATGATATTTACAGAATCCGTCAAATCCTTCCAGGTACCGCCTACGCCCGGTACTGCTGCCTGTCCGCCCAGCCTTCCTTCTGAACCCACTTCCCTGGCCACACGCGTTACTTCCGAACCAAAAGAATTCAGCTGATCCACCATGGTATTGATAGTATTTTTCAATTCCAGTATCTCTCCCTTTACGTCCACGGTAATCTTCCTTGACAAATCGCCCTTGGCCACCGCAGTGGTTACCTCAGCTATATTTCTTACCTGGCCGGTTAAACTGCTGGCCATACCATTTACACTATCCGTCAAATCCTTCCAGGTACCAGCCACACCCTTTACCTGCGCCTGGCCTCCAAGTTTGCCTTCGGTCCCCACTTCCAGCGCCACGCGCGTTACTTCAGAAGAAAAAGAATTAAGCTGATCCACCATGGTATTGATGGTATTCTTTAACTCGAGGATTTCTCCTTTTACATCCACGGTGATTTTCCTTGACAAATCTCCCCTGGCCACAGCTGTTGTTACTTCGGCAATATTTCTTACCTGGCCGGTGAGGTTACTGGCCATCTGGTTTACTGAATCTGTCAAATCTTTCCAAACACCACCAACGCCCTTCACTTTTGCCTGTCCGCCCAGTTTTCCTTCCGAACCTACTTCCCTTGCCACACGGGTAACTTCTCCGGAGAAAGAATTCAGCTGGTCCACCATGGTATTGATGGTATTCTTCAACTCAAGGATTTCTCCTTTTACGTCCACGGTAATCTGCCGGCTCAAATCACCCTTTGCAAAGGCGGTGGTTACTTCGGCAATATTTCTAACCTGGCCGGTAAGGTTACTGGCCATCTGGTTTACTGAATCTGTCAAATCCTTCCAGGTTCCGGCCACCCCCTTTACCTGTGCCTGGCCACCCAGTTTACCTTCCGTTCCCACTTCCAGCGCCACACGTGTTACTTCCGAAGAAAAAGAATTAAGCTGATCCACCATGGTATTGATGGTATTCTTTAACTCAAGGATTTCTCCTTTTACATCTACTGTAATTTTTTTAGACAAATCACCCTTTGCCACAGCTGTTGTTACTTCGGCAATGTTACGTACCTGTGCGGTAAGGTTACTACCCATCTGGTTTACTGAATCTGTCAAATCCTTCCATACACCCGCCACACCTTTAACCTTGGCCTGCCCCCCCAATTTTCCTTCAGAACCTACTTCGCGTGCAACGCGTGTAACTTCCATAGAAAAAAGGTTCAGCTGTTTTACCATGTCGTTTACTTCCCTGGCAATCCTGGCGAATTCTCCCTGAAGGTTGTGACCACCGATTTCAAGTGGCATTTCCTGTGAAAGATTGCCTTTTGCCACTGAACTGATAACATGAGCTATTTCAATGGTGGGATGTACAAGGTCTGAGATAAGAGTATTCAGTGAATCCACGCCTGTACTCCAGGCACCCTTTGCATTGGGTACTTCAATGCGCTGTGTAAGCTTTCCCTGCTTACCGATAGTATTGCCTGCGCGGGTAAACTCCAGCATCATTTTTTCATTCAGAGAAATGATATCGTTTAAGGTGTCGCAAATTTTACCGCTTAGTCCTGTCTGATCTATAGGCATGCGAACATCAAAATTGCCATTTTTAACTGAGGTCAGAATTTGCAGGAGATAAGCAGCATCAATTTCTTCGGACACCGTGCGGGTAACCCCATTAGATTTATATACCGGAGATTTGGGTTTAGGCGCTTTCTTTTTCCCGGGCACCCTGGTAATGGAATCATTAGAAGCTGGCAACGGGCGGATGGTTTTTGCAGGCATGGGTAATTACTGGGTTTTGGTTATAAATTAGAACAATGGATTGGGATAACAGTATTAAAACAACTTTAATTTGCACAAGCATGTCAATGTGTGCAGCCACAATTTTTTGGCCATTTTTTTCCGCTCAAGAGATCGGATCAGTGTAGAATATTTTCTACACTTTGGGCTAGTTGGATTTTTACTTGTTTATTCTTCCGGTTGGAATAATAACTGATAGTAAATTGCAGGGGCCTTGGAAAGTTCAATTAATAATCCAATAAATTTACCTACAGAGCCAAAATTATGCATATCCAGCTTCCTGAAACTAAAAACGTCCGCATCCTGATTGTGGATGATGATGAAGATGATTTTCTTATAACCAAAGAGTTTATTGGCAGCATTAAGGGCAACTACGTTTTCAATATTGAATGGTGCCCGGATTATGACCTCGCCCTGCAGAAAATATGCGGCAGCGAATACGATATTTATTTTATTGATTTCCGGCTGGGTGCCAGGACCGGTCTGGAATTAATAATGGAATCCATAAAAAATGAGTGCGAGGAACCTATTGTGTTGCTTACTGGTGTAGGCAACCATGAAATTGACATGCAGGCGATGCAGGCAGGCGCCGTTGATTACCTGGTAAAATCAGATCTTAACGCTGAAAAACTGGAGCGCTGTATCCGGTATGCAATGGCCAGGCATGAATTTATCAAAGCGCTAAAGGCCAACGAACAGAAATACAGGGCGATCTTTGAAAAGAGCAAAGATTCTGTGTTTGTGGCAGATATGCAGTTGAATTTCCTGGACGTAAATCAAATCAGTGCTGAATTATTTGGCTACAGCAGGAAAGAACTGCTTAGCATGAATCTTAGAAGCTTACTTGCCAACATGGAAGATGGACTGGAAATGGAACAGCAATTAGCCAGCAATGGTATTGTGCTTGACCGCGAAGTAGACTTTATTTCCAAAGCGGGGCAGGTCAAACAAACAACAGTATCCCTGACCCGCGAAAAAGACGAAAAATCAAATTCTTATTTGCAGGGTATTGTGCACGATATTTCCGGTTTAAAGAAAATGGAAAAGGTCAATCTGCAAACTGAAAAATTTAAAGCCACTGAAAGGTTACTCAGGATCCTGGCTCATGAGCTTCGTAATCCACTCAATAATATCTTACTGGCATCAGATCAACTCGCAGTTTCCGGCGCTAACGGAGAACAGTCAAAACTACTGGATATTATAGGACGGAATGGGACAAGAATCAATACCATGATAACCGATTTGATGGATGCCTCCAGGGCGACCGAAGTAATTAAAGAAAAATTAACCATCCAGTCATTGATTGAAAACAGCCTGGCAGCAACCGCTGACCGCATTACTCTGAACAGGATTGAATTAACGAAAGTTTACCCCGATCAGGATGCATTCATCATGGCAGACGCAGAAAAACTGAAAATTGCCTTTGTAAATCTCATTATTAATGCAGTAGAAGCTGTCAGCAATGATACCGGTCTTATTACAATTACGGTGCATGCTGAAGACCAAAGGTATATTGTTTCAATAGCAGACAATGGGGCAGGCATCAGCGAAGAAACCATCAACCGGATTTTTGAGCCCTATTATACTTCTAAAAAAAATGGTATGGGATTAGGGTTGGCATCAGTGCTCAGTATCATCCGGTCACATGGCGCAGCTATTGAGGTGAAATCAACAGTTGGCAGGGGCACTGTTTTTACCATAACATTTGAGAAGCTCTAAACCAATCTGTTAATTGACCCAAATTCCTAACCAGCGCATCCACCGATATTAGATTATATGAAAGCAAAAACCATCGCTGTAAATGATATATTTCACCTGTCATTGCTGTTGATCCTTATTATACTTTCTGTCGTTGCATTCCAACGTATCATTCGCCTGAAGTCAACCTCGGAATGGTTAACTGAAAGCAATGAGCGGCAATCAATACTGAACAGTATATTGGTGAATACTGTTAATGCGGAGACCTGCCAGCGAGGCTTCCTGCTAACCCGCGACACCTCTTTTCTTGCACCGGTGAAGTCCTCAGAAGCCCGCGCAAAACAGGATCTTCTGTCGTTCGCCGCCTATTACACCGGGAAAGACACACTAAGGCAAATGGCCGGCCATCTATCAGGGCTAATTGATGCCCGGTTTGAAATGCTGAATACCAACCTTTACTTATTCAAAGAAAAAAATTACAACTATGATAGCCTGAAGCCAAGACTACAGGAAGGGAAAGCCAGGATGGAGCTCATAAGGGCGCAGGTGGAAACTATGTTTTCGGTGCAGCAACGGGAACTTTCGGAAAAAATAAAGGAAAGGAAAGAGGCTGCATTCTTCACACCTTTTTACAGTCTCGTTTTTTCTCTGGTAACTGTTCTTGTGGTAAGTTTACTCTACTTCCGTTTGCGCAAGGAAATGCAACTGCGGGTAAAAACGGAAATGGCAAAAAACAAGGAACTTGAAAAAACAAATGCAGAGATTGCTTCATTCAGTTATATAGCCTCGCATGATTTGCAGGAGCCTTTGCGGAAAATTAAGTCATTCAGCCAATTGATACAGCAGTCAGAAGGCGAGGCGCTTTCCGTAGATGCCAAAAAATATTTTGAAAGAATAGAATTTGCAGCCAGTGGAATGCAAAAACTTATAGAAGATCTTCTTAATTATGCTTCAACAGGAACGGTGAACCGGCCGCATTTGCCGGTTGAACTGAACAGCCTTTTGTCAGAAGCAGTTGAAAACCAAAGGGAAAATATAGCGGAGATCAATGGTACCGTGTCCATCGCGCCGTTGCCGGTGGTAAATGGTCAGTATACACTTTTGTTGCAGCTATTTACCAACCTGGTGTCAAATGCAATAAAATACAGACGGCTGGAAGTCCCATTCAAACTTGACATTAGTGCAGAAACAGTAGTGACCGCTGAGAAGGGATTAAACAGTGATACAGGGAAATACTGGAAAATCAATGTATCAGACAATGGTATTGGATTTGACCAGGTCTACGCTGCTAAATTATTTGATATTTTTTACCGGCTTCATGGCAAACACCAATATAAGGGAGCTGGCATAGGGCTGGCCATCTGTAAGAAAATAATACATATACACAATGGTTTTATAACAGCATCGGGACAGCCCGGACAGGGTGCAGTATTTTCGGTGTATTTCCCGGTTTCCTGAACAGCTTTTAGTGCATTTACCTATTACTGAAATATTTTTTCGTTGCCTGATACCAGAAGATTGACTAATACTGATAAGTCCACGATATAGGTGTATTAATTGCTCTTCGCCTATCCGCAGCAATTTTTAAGATGATGAAGCGGGAGAGAATAATATAATAAAACAATACCGGGCGGGCGGTCTATTATGTTATGCGTTTTCCCCGTTACTGCTAATTGTATTAATACCGGACAATAATCGTTGAAGATTGTCCAGTTCCACCATAAAAAAAATCAGTGCTTCCCTGAAATAATGACGGCAGGCGCCCCTGGTATTACCCGGTTGCTCAATAATGCTGATTTTATACGCTAATTTCTGCAAATTAACCAGCAGCATTGTATTATTACCCACCTCCAGTGTCTTCAGTTCTTCAATGATAGCACTATACTCCCTGAAACTAAGTACCAGCAGCCTCACATTTGCCGACGAATAGCGTACAGCCATGGAGCTCTTAATACCCTGAAGCCTGACCAGTTTATTGGTAATCATATGCCGGAAAATTTATTATTAACTTATCTACGCGTAAGACATCAATCTGCGGGCCTCAATAAGATCGACACTATTTGAGCGCATTCCCCCGGGCGTTATATCTATTACAATAAATGACTGCTGTAATCTGTGGAACATTCTCACCACGGCTATCCCGTAATGTGCATATTCATCCCTTTAAATGTACAAAACTGAAGCCCTGGTGTTTTTTTCATTGGCGGAGTGGCATTTTATAAGATGACAAACTGAATAAATGGTTGGCGTGGGATTTGTAAACTACGGATCTGTATAGTAAGGTTTGCGCCTACCGTTTTTTTGCACCA
Source organism: Chitinophagaceae bacterium (assembly GCA_031424135.1). Taxonomy (GTDB): domain Bacteria; phylum Bacteroidota; class Bacteroidia; order Chitinophagales; family Chitinophagaceae; genus JACMLD01. The sequence continues at coordinate 5,326 of JANPGT010000439.1, read as the reverse complement.
TCCAGACGTGGATACCAGGGTACCGCATGCAACTTCTATCAATTATTCAATTATTGCTGAAATGATGCAGTAGCAAAAAAACAGTATCATTTTAAACCTTGTCTAATCACCGTAAGCGCGTACAAATTTATACGCTGTTACAGAAAAACTTCTAAAGAAAAAATTATGAGAAATTTATTGCCTCTGGTGATGCTGTTGATATCACTCCAATCTTTGGCACAGGACACCACAATTACACCTAAAATTACAAAGGACCATTACACTGTCTCCGGTGGTTTGCTTGGAGCTGTTAACTTCAGTAAGTTTCGTATAACCGGAACAAATACCAATAATATTAAATACAGTTATAAGCCAGGCTGGAGTGCGGGCGTATGGCTAAGCTTCCCACTGGGTAATGTTGTATCTTTAGAACCACAGGGAATGTTTACAGTGCTTCACTATTCTCCAAACGTAAATACGGGCGCACAATTCCAGGGAAATATTAAATATTTCTCTGTACCTGTACTGCTTAAATTTCATGTGTCGCCCGGATTGGCATTTACAGTTGGGCCTCAATTTGATTTCTTAAATGACTCAAAAGATACTTATAACAACCGCCATAAAACAGATTTTATCAGGAGAAGTGTGTCAGCAAGTGCCGGCATTGAGATAGCTCCACGTGCACCGGTAGTTATTTTTGCCAGGTATCTGTATGGTATTACCAATATGGATTCAAGGGCTACCCCTCCCGCTACAGACATTGAATACCACAACAACGTTTTACAGGCTGGTATAAAACTTAAATTGTTCGGCCACCATGTGCCTGGCGATGCTGACGGAGATGGCGTTAATGATAAGACTGACAAATGCCCCACGGTTGCAGGTTTATCAAGATACCAGGGATGCCCTATACCGGATACCGATAACGATGGTATTAATGATGAAATGGATAAATGCCCAAGCCAGGCCGGTACTGCAAAGTACAACGGCTGCCCTATACCTGATACTGACAAGGATGGCATCAACGACGAGGAAGACAAATGCCCAAATCAACCGGGTACAGCGAAATACCAGGGTTGTCCAATACCAGATACAGACGGCGACGGTATAAATGATGAAGAAGATAAATGCCCCAGTCAGAAAGGTACAGCGAAATACCAGGGTTGCCCTGTACCCGACAAAGATGGTGATGGTATAAATGATGAAGATGATCTTTGCCCGGACAAAGCGGGACCCGCTGCTTCGAAAGGATGTCCTGTTGAGCAGGTGGTGGTTCAAATTACCGCCGATTTTAAGAACATTTTGTTTGATAACAACAAATCTACCATTCGTCCGGAATCTGAGTCTGTGCTGGCACGTGCTGCATCAGTAATAATGGAGCAGATACCAAATTCAAATCTGTACATTGATGGCTATACTGATAACGTAGGAAACGCAGCATTCAATAAAAAACTTTCTAAAGCAAGGGCGCAGGCTGTAGCCAATGCACTTATCAAGAATGGCGTTCCTGCCGAAAGGGTAATGGCACGTGGATTTGGAAAAGACAATCCTATATGCGATAATAAGACCGCAGAAGGCAAACAATGCAACAGAAGAGTTGAAGTGGTTATAAGAAATGTGAATCAGAAAGAATCGCAGAAAAGTATTAACGTCAATAATTAAGAAAATTCAGGTACACACAAGGTGGTTGCTGCAAGGCAACCACCTTTTTTTTGACTAAAAAGACATTCCCTTTTCTGATTAATTTTGTGTGCCTTACTAACATATGCCACTGCTTGGCGATTGGGATTAAAGATTTACATAAGGCCGGTACATCCCGAATTTTTCAATGCAGGAAATTCTTATAAGATTGATGATAAAACCGCCAAATCCACCACCCCTCATCCTGGCATCCAGCACAGCCGGGTTTTCAGCCACCGCGTTTACTAAAAAATCCAGCTCCTTACGGCTCACCTGTAGTTAATACTTGCCCCTGCATGGCTTGCAAGCATCTTTCCGAGACCGGCAACATCCCTACTCTCAGGATCATCCTATGAATGCAGCAAGCGCTGTATTTCTTCCGCTACCTATTGGCATCGGTTATACACAAAGGCAGCCCCGTGCCGTATATGTGTATGCAGCATGTCCGTTGTTGCATCCCTCAAACCCCTCACCTGCGGGTGGTATTGCTTTACCCATAGAAAGGAATTGATCAATGTCCGAATCTGGCGCAGGGCCTTTAACCGGTTCAGCCTAAAACCTTTTCCGTTTAGCCGACATTGATTTAATAAGGACATTAAAATGATCATCCGCTTCAAACAGCCGTTCCCGGAAGTCTGCTCCGATATCAAACCGCTGTAGCTGCGTGGGACGCAGCTGATATTTCAATGTGTTTAACTTTTATTGAAATTAATTAAACAAAATATTTGCTGCTTTGTCTAACAAAAAGACTGTATACAGTCTCAACGGCGCTTCTAAAATAGCTACCAGCGTGACGCCATGATTTTCAGTCAATTAAGCATAATTAAGTCAAATGATAAAGGAAGAAAACACAGCGGTAAGTAAAGCAGAAAATGGGCAAGTACATGATTTCCCAGCTCTGGAGAAATCAGGCGTTAAATTGAACCCGGCGCATCTCAATTTAAAGGAAAAGACGGCACTGGACGATAACAGGAAAATAGTGCTGATAGAAAAGCATTTTACTGAGATCATGAAAATCCTGGGCCTTGACATGGAGGACGACAGCCTGAAAGACACCCCAGCCCGTGTGGCAAAAATGTATGTGCAGGAAATATTTAGTGGTTTAAACCCTGCCAACAAACCTGCCATTACCCTTTTTGAAAACAAGTATGGGTACAGAGAAATGCTGGTAGAGAAAAATATTGTGGTGAACAGTTTCTGTGAGCACCATCTTGTACCTATCACCGGCAGGGCACATATCGGCTATTTCAGCAAGGGAAAAGTAATAGGCCTATCAAAACTGAACAGGATTGTCCGGTATTGCGCCAGTCGCCCGCAGGTGCAGGAAAGACTCACCATTGACATCGCCAATATGGTAAAAGAAGCACTGGGCACCAATGATGTGGCCGTATATATTGATGCAGTTCATCATTGTGTAACTGCCAGGGGCATACGGGATGTCAGCAGTACTACTGTTACCGCTGATTACAGTGGAAAATTTGTTAATACAGTAGTAAAAAATGATTTTCTCAAATATACTGGTGTGTAATTATTACAGCAGGACGCAGGCTGGTGTTGATGGTGCTTCAACAGCTGCTAACCTACAATACAACAACAGTTGCCCCGGTGCGGCGCAACTGTTGTTCACGTGAAGTTTGACCTTTACGAAATTTCGATACGGCGGGGGCCTTTTTGTTTGGCTTCCTCTTTCTTAGGAATAACAAGGTGCAAGACGCCCTGTTCATAGATGGCCTGAATTTTTTCAGTATCTACCACGTCTTTTTGTAAAGTGAATGTCCTTGAGAAAGACTGGTAACTGAATTCCCGTGAGGTATACCTTACTTCATCCTGTTGCTCCTGCTGGGATTGCTTTTCACTGCTGATGGTCAGCATATTCCCATCCAGCTGTACATTAAAATCACCCTTGTTCATGCCGGGTGCAGCAACTTCAACTTCATAATTTTCCCGTGTTTCCTTAATGTTAACCGCGGGGATGGTGGTATTGGTATCGGAATAGTTGGTCAATCCCCAATTAAAAACGTCGCGGTTAAAAAAATCATCAAAAAGTGTTGGGAAATGATGCTGCAGGTTTCCGTTTCTTTTTACGATAGTCATAACAGACCTCCTTTTTAATTTGGTTAATAAATATTACTTGTTGGTTGTGTGAACCATCAGTGGTGATCAAAATAAATACCATGCGGTCTTTGGCATTTATTTCCTGCAATTTTTTCAGTTTCACAGTCCCCCGTCAGATTGCTTACTGAAAAAAAATCATGAAAATTTTGCAGCATCACAGTCAGGCTCCGTATAATGGTACCCCTGAACTACACCTGTTACCCGGATAAGAATATTGGCAGCAATTGGCATTTTCTTTGATGAAAGTCAGGGCATATTCTGTAATTATATATGGGAAATGATTTCGGGATACGGTTTACATTAAGAACGTTACGGGGGTTTGAACCAGTGGCAGATTTCTATATTGGAAACAACCGTTCAATGGCAATTTCCATTTTTGCGCAACTTGAAGGCGACGATGAGGTGCGGGAGGCCGACATATTGCAGCTTGATTTTATTGAAATGAAAAACGGGCTGCCGCTCAATGTGAAAATAAAACACTGCACCTTATCCCAGATGGCAGGTAATTGCCGGCTGATAGCAAAGGAAATATTTAAATACCGCAACCTGGTTGATAACGGAGGGATGTATTAATTGCGGTCGCAGTTATAAAACTTCTATCACAATCTGATGCAGACAGCTGCTACTCATTTAAACAAAATAAGATGAAAGCCATTTTTGAGCAATTGAACGAAAAAATTATCTTACCGCTGCAGCAATGGATTCGCAGGATCACCAACAAGCGGGATGATGACGACAACCAGTTTAATCAACCGTGGGCTATTCTTTGATTAGTACAGGAAGCTGCTCCTGAAGAACATAAACTACCATCGCGCCGCCTGCCGCTTTATGCTGCGGGCTTTTTTGCCTGTCCGCCGGTTTTAATGCGGGCATTACTACCCGCCCTGCTATTCAAACTGGCTTTAAAATATTCCTGGCAATTACTAACAGGAGCATGCACCGCCTCCCCGGTTAATCAGCAGTGATGCTAACCGCCTGAATGCCTGTTGAATACTACTCTTTAAAAAGCCCGTCTATGGAGATTCGATCCAGGTAGCGCGCCAGATATTCAGGGCTATGAATAACCCTGAATTCATGGATATCTTTTGTTTCTTTACAACAATACGTTTCTACGTAAAAGTGAGAAAGCTGAAAAAGGAATACCGTGTAATGGGGATCTGTCCATTTTGCAACCGGCGCTCCCTGTTTTAATACTGTTGACCGCTTTTTTTCCGCTGACAGTTCAATGAATACTGATAGTGTCATACATACCGGCTTAATACAGTTAAATAAAATTGTTGCTACTTCCATTTACTTAAAACTGACAGAGAACCTGATACTAATTACAAAAATAAAAAATCCTGAGGCTGAGAAACAGATAAACCCATAATACCGGCACCGTATATCTTGGCGGGGTAATAAGTGTAGAATACAAATATAAAAGTGCTGCTGAAATTTGCAAATTTATTTTCATTACCGGATATTATCCCCTGCTGTCATTATTGAGCGCCCGGAAAATGACATTTGTCACCGGGTATCCAGACTTCCGCATGAACATGTAACTTCATTATAC
>JANPGT010000438.1:0-2146 GCA_031424135.1 Chitinophagaceae bacterium | reverse complement strand
GAAACATGCGGAGGGTCACCCCTCTCCAGCGAAGCGGGAGAGGGGCCGGGGGTGAGGGGAATGAGGTTTCACAAATGCAAATAATACGGCTTCAGCAAACCAATAAAACCCGGCGTATACATTGTTGGGTTCAGCCTTATGGTCAGTTCTTCTTTTTTCTGCGGGGTACCGTTTTTGCGGTTTAATAAAAGAACGGCGCGGAAAAAAGGATGTTGCAGGCTCTGGCGGATCAATAATTTTTCTGTTACATACAATTCATGGCTGGCAGCCAATTCCTCGAACCAGGTGGCCCGGTGCTCCGGCAGCAGCACCGCAAAAAGCCCTTTTGCAGAGAGGTTTCTTTCAGTTACTTCCAGCAGGTCTTTCAGGGTTAGTCCTTCATCGTGTTTGGCAAAATTATATCGGGCATTGGCCGATTTTAAATCGCCTTCAAAAAACGGCGGATTGCTGATAATAAGATCATACTGGTAGGGGATAGAAAACAATTTGATATCGTTGTGAAATAACTGCAGGCGGTTGTACCAGGGACTGGCAGCAATATTCTCCGTAGCCTGCTCATAAGACGCTTTGTCTATTTCTACTCCATGAACAATGCCGGGAAACTGCTGCGCCAGCATCAGCATCAGCAAACCGCTACCGGAGCCAATGTCGAGGGCCGTGCCGATATGGTGTTCATAGTGGGCTATTTTTTTGGCTATCCAGGCGCCAAAGATGCAGCTGTCGGTACTCACTTTCAGGGCACATCTTTCCTGGTAAATGGTAAACTGTTTAAACTGGAAATAGTTATTGGGCATCGGGGGTTGCTTTCAGATCTTCCGCAAATATCAGCTTATTGCCGAAAGGATCCACTACTTCCATCAGAAGGGCATTCCAGGGCGCTTCTTCCAGCCCGGGTTTATTGTACCGGTAATCTTTTTGCGTTAAGAGGCTATGGTAGGCCGTTAGTCCGCCCGCAAACCTGATGTACACTTTTGCACCCGGACTGCAATCGCCGTGGTGCTCTGTCAGGTGCAGCAGTATATTGTCTTTGGATACCTGCATGTACAGGGGGAAGTTATCGCCAAAGCGGTACTTCCAGTCAACCCGGAAGCTCAGCCAGTCAATATAAAACTGCTTTGCTTTTTCAATATCAAAAATCCGCAGCAGCGGGATAACGGTGTGTTGGATATTTTCCATGAATAGAGCTGGGTAATAACAAATTAATTACAAGTGATATCGCCACTTCGACTTGACCAATTGGTACTATAAGGCAATATATTTCTACAGTGTATCCGGTTTTTAGATCAACTTTTCTTTTTTGCTTCGCCAAAAAAGAAACAAAAAAGCGACCAGAAAACGAAAACAGCCCGTTTTCTGGGAGGTTCCCTGATTAAGCTTTTGTGCTACTGTGGTGAAGGACATCGGTTCATTCTTCATCGCCTTAATTGCTAAGATTAAGACCGGTTATAAGATCTTCCAATTCATCGTCCATAACCTTTAATTAAGAAAATTACCATTCAGACTTTGCACTGGCCCCTACAGAAAGTTCAGTCGTCTGGCCCGCCTGCAATTTGTAATAACCGGTAATGGCAATCATGGCGGCGTTATCGGTGCAGTATTCAAAGGCGGGGATAAACACTTTCCAGCCCAGTTGCTGCCCGGTTTGTACGATGCCCTTGCGCAGGCCGCTGTTGGCAGATACACCGCCTGCAATGCAAATATTTTTAATGCCGGTTTCTGCTGCTGCTTTTTTCAGTTTTCCCAGCAGGATACTGATAATGCGTTCCTGGATGGAGGCACAGAGATCGCGCAGGTTTTCCGTAATAAAATCAGGGTTCTTTTTTGTTTCGGCCTGCAGAAAATAGAGGATGGAAGTTTTTACCCCGCTGAAACTGAAATCCAGTTCCGGAATCTGTGGTTCGGCAAAACTGAATTTTGTAGGATTGCCCTGCTGGGCGTATTTATCAATCAAAGGACCGCCGGGGTAGGGCAGTCCCAGTAGCTTGGCAGATTTATCAAATGCTTCGCCGGCGGCATCGTCAATTGTATGGCCAATAATGCGCAGGCGCAGGGGCGATTCACATAAAACAATCTGTGTATGACCACCGCTCACGGTAAGGCATAAAAACGGGAAAGCGGGTTTTTCTTCCGGTATCAGGTTGGCCAG
>JANPGT010000437.1:0-7622 GCA_031424135.1 Chitinophagaceae bacterium | reverse complement strand
TATGAGTTCTAATACTTTTCTTCCAAAAGCTTCAATTTGGTGAGATTGTTTGTAAGCTTCTAAAAGTTTTGTTTTGTCAATTAATACCACCCTGGTTTTCTCAAGCGCCCTTATAGCGTATGCTGATGTTAAGCCCGTTCTCAGGCTCTTGCTATTGGTGGCAAAATCATTTTCAAAATAAAATGCCGTATTAATTTCTTTGCCATCCATGTTGTAGCACGATTTGCAAAGACCCGAACTGATGAAGTAAATTGATTTGCAGATTTGCCCTTCTTTCAGCAAAAAATCATTTTTTTTAAATTGCTTTTCTGAAAGAGCGTTGGATAAAACATCCCAGCTTTGCGCTGAAAATTTGGTGATGGATGCTATGTATCGTTTTAAGTTAATCATTTCTATTTTATCCGGGCAATGATTGGCGTTAAAGATAACTGCATAGTACTGCCAGGTTTTACAGATGGCAGGTGATTTTCCCCCTGCATACTGATTGCAAAGATACCCGGGAAATGCAGAATTGTATGCTACCGGATTTTTGCTATCTTATTTGAATGAATAATAAATGAATAAGGGATTTTCCGGCGTGTAAGATATCGCCCGCCATCAGCTGCTCCCATTCCGCAATGCAATTTTCAGATATTCGGAAGCAGGTACAGTACAAGCAGCATTGCCCCTATTACGATGCTTACCGTTACCAGTACTGTTAGCCATTTAGAAGGGAAGAAAGCGTTGTTATTCAGTTGTTTTTCAATATTACGGTAACGCAGGTAAGCCAGTATGGCCGTAATTCCCCCAATGGCAACCATTGTTACACCTATAAATGCAGAATAACCTTTTCCCGGTACCGGCGCTTTGTCCCCCAAAGCAATAGAGACCTGGCGGATGAACAGGGCGAATTTTACTATCACAAAGCCAAAGCCCATTAGTGCAATACTTGTCCTTATCCATGCAAGAAATGTTCTTTCATTGGCAAGATGGTCTGCGGGCCCTGTCTGCCTTTTATCCAGCTGGTCATTATTTTCGTTCATGCGGTGTCCATTTTATAAAACAATTTACGTAGCTTTTACATATCCCTGCGCTCATTTAATGGAATGAGGTACGGACACAATTATATTGATTACAATTATAGGTATTTGCAGATGTGTTTACCCAGTGTTCTTCAGGTATACCACTTAAAACGCTTCCCTGGCCCTGGGTCTAAACCTTACCGCTGGTATAAATGAAATCCGCCGTGATCCCATAGCTGCTACGGGCGTTTATCACTTTGTAAGAGACATCCTGCTGGCCAGAAGGTGTACCTGCTTAGGTGTAAACCACCTGTTAAATATAATTGGGGATTTGTGGGGGAAGGGATATTTTTAATAACTATGAATAATCCGCCACCCAGACCAGGATAAGCGTTTATACCCGCTTGTAATTGCCTGCTGTAGTAAACAGGTATAAGCGCTGGATGGTAGTAGCGTATATTAGGTAGCTGGGTGCAATTTTTTGAATGAAATGATTAAAATAGAAAAAACAATGATAGGGAAAATCAGGTTGATGCTGAACAGTCAATTGATATTGGTGGCAATATTTATTTTGCTGCTGCCCTCTTTTGCAAATGCACAAATTAACCCATCAGCAAAGACAAAGGACACTTTGAATATTGGGTTCGTGCTCTATACAAAAGGGAGTACACCAGGAACACTTTATGCAAGATGGAATTACGCAAACATCTGGAGTGGACCTGGCATAGCAACCGGTGGACCAAAAGAAGGCTTTGCAGGGCGGTTTCATGTACGTTACTTTTATGAAAATGGGGACTTCTCTGACGAGTATGATCTGGTGATTGAGAAAACGGGTGACTTTTACGGCGTTTCATGGATTGTAAAAGGAAAAGTACTTGCAAGAGGTGTGGGTATGGAAACGGAGAGCGGTTTAGCTGTAGGTTGGCGACGGGTGACCGACTGATTTTCTTTTTTTTCAAATGTTTGACTGGCGAAAGCCAGGCCGTATCGCTTGTCTGCCTATAATAAAACAACAAGCCCCCAGGCAAACTAACCATCACTAACTAAGAATACTACAGCATGAAATTAACAATAGTAACCGCCATCCTGGCTGTACTCACTTTTTTTTATCCCTCTTCCTCCAGGCAGGGTCCAGCATTTCAACTTGCACCATTACTTGAACAATATTCAAAAGAATATTATGCATTAAATCCCCTGGAAGCCACACAGGCAGGCATCAACGATTATAATAACCAGCTTGAAATTACTATCAGCGAAAGCTATATAGCAAAGGCAAAAGCGCTGAATAAAAAATACCTCGACACCCTGCGCCTGGTAAACAAAGCAGGGTTAACAGCGCCGGATATATTGAGCATCGATGTGCTTGTTTACAAGCTGCAATCCGAAAACGAGAGACGCAATAATTCGTTGGAATTCTACCGGCCGGTTGACCAGTTTGTATTTAGTTTTCCAACACGTTTTGCCACCCTGGGTTCAGGAGCAGGCTTTGTGCCTTTCAGCACCGAAAAAGACTATAGGAATTTTATCAGCCGTATGAAGCTCTTTCAAACCTGGGTTGACCAGGCCATTGCCAATATGGAAAAAGGTATAGCCATCAATAATACAAATCCGGCGGCATCGATGGTAAAAGTGCCGCCACAGCTGAAACCATTATTTGAAGGGGCAGGGCAGGAAAATGTTTTTTATAAGCCTTTGCTAAAACTTCCGGGCAGTATAGACAGTGTGGCGGCGTTTCAGTTAAAAAAGGATTATACTGCGGCCATTGAAAACATCATTAAACCAGCCTATAAAAAACTGCACGACTATATTCTTACAGATTATATTCCCAAAGCAAGAAAAACATCTGGATTGCTGGATAATAATAACGGGAAGAAAGAATATGAATTATGGTTAAAGTATTTCACTACAACAGACATTACAGCCGAACAGATATTTAATTTGGGGCTTAGCGAGGTGTCCCGTATCCGCAAAGCAATGGACTCTGTAAAAACACAGGTGGGTTTTAAGGGCGACTTAAAAGCCTTCTTCCAGTATGTTAGAACTGACCCCCGGTTTTTCCCCTTTAAAACGGAGGCGGAAGTATTGGATAGGTTCAGAAGCTTCCAGGATATAATGTCGCCACAGCTAAACCTGCTGTTTAATCTAAAGCCAACAGCAAAGTTTGAAGTAAGGGCTACCGAAAAATTCAGGGAAGCCGGGGCAAACGCTCAATATATGCGGGCATCCAGGGACGGGCAAAGGCCGGGTATTTTTTATGAAACGGTACGCGAGCCAGCCAGGTATAATTATTTTGCCATGGAATCTTTATTTATTCATGAAGCCATTCCGGGCCATCATTACCAGGTAGCGATTCAGCAGGAAGCGGATATTCCAGAATTCCGAAAAGTATATAGCACAAGTGCTTTTGGGGAAGGATGGGCATTGTATGCTGAAAGCCTGGGTACTGAATTGGGTATGTACAAAGATCCTTATCAATATTTGGGCAGGTTGAACAGTGAAATAGAAAGAGCCGTTCGCCTGGTGGTGGATGCAGGAATACATTACAAGGGATGGAGCCGTGAAAAAGCCATCGCTTATGTATTGGACAATCAACCAGTATCGGCCGTGGAGGCGGAACAGCGGATAGAACGGTATATGGTGATACCGGGCCAGGCAGTAAGTTATAAAATAGGAGAATTGAAAATTATTGAGTTACGTGAAAGAGCAAAAAAGAAACTGGGGAATAAATTTGACATCAGGGAATTCCATGATGAAGTGTTGAAAGACGGCTGTTTGCCCCTTATTATCCTGGAAAGAAAAATTAATAGCTGGATACAGAAAAGGGGTTTAAAGTAGAAACGGATATTGTAGTCCAGCTACACTGCACATTAAAAAATAAAACTAATTCATGGCAGGGCTAATCGTTGAACTTATCATTTCCTGGTTACTGCTATGGCTATTTTTCAAAAAGGGTTTATTGCTGTTGGGAATTATTCCAACACAAAGCAGGATTTTTAATCTTTTCTCCGGTCTTTTAATAGCTGCTGTTTGCTGCACGCTTTATTATTTGTCCTTCGTTTTTTTTACCACCAACAGGTGGACAATGAATCATGGGTTTACAGGACAAAAATTATTAACCAGTTCCTGGTGGACGCTGAATTCGGTGCTGTACGAGGAATTAATTTTCAGGGGTGCCTTACTTTATATACTTATCAAAAAACTGGGCGCCAGGACGGCCTGCATCATTTCTGCCATAGGTTTTGGTGTCTATCATTGGTTTACGTCCGGGGCATTGGGCAATCCCCTGCAAATGACCATTATTTTCATTATGACAGGAATTTGGGGAGCAATGTTTGCCATAGCGTTTGCAAGAACTAAATCTTTGTATTTGCCCATTGGACTTCATTTTGGATGGAACTTTATAAGTACAGTTGTCTTTTCGCAGGGGCCCTTGGGAAAGCAACTTTTAGTTATTAGTGGCGGGCAGAAATTGGGCCAGGTTTTATCTGGAATTGTCTTTATTTTCCAGGTGGTGGCTGTTCCGCTGCTAACCTATTGGTATCTTAATTGGCTGGCAAAAAGGCAAAAACTCCCTGTTGACACAGCAACCACCACCGCTGGAATAAGCATTGCCAACAGCGGGGCTTGACAGGCAGCAGTTCCGGGCGGACGAATATAAATACGCACTATCGGCAATACCTGCTCACCAAAACTAATGACCATAAGGCCGGCCCTGGAATTATTCCAATTTCTCATTTTGACTACAAACATCCTCAATCAGGCTACAACCAGCAAGTAGTAAGTATTGAGCTTTGTGTAACAAAATCAAAATAGAAAAATATGGAACAAAAAATGGAAAATCCCACTGCTAAGGTTTGGTTTATCACCGGCGCTTCCCGGGGGTTTGGAAAGATTTGGGCGGATGCTGCACTGCAACGTGGCGATAAGGTAGCGGCTACAGCCAGGAACCTGTCAGGCATTGCAGATCTAAAGGAAAAATACGGGGCAAATGTGTTAACGCTTGAACTGGATGTAACAAATGCTGAACAGGTGAAAACAGCCGTGGCAAAGGCGCACGCTCATTTCGGCAGGCTTGATATAGTGCTTAACAATGCTGGCTATTCCCTGGTGGGCACCATTGAAGAAGCCAGCGCTGAAGACGTTAAAGCCATGTATGATACAAATATTTTTGGTCCATTGGCGGTTATACAGGCAGCTTTGCCATTACTGCGTGCGCAGGGCGGCGGGCATATATTAGGTACCTCCAGCAACCTTGGCCATGTTGTGTTGCCGGTGATCGGCTATTACTGCTCGTCAAAATGGGCGTTTGAAGCAATTCATGAAAGCCTGGCTTTAGAAGTGAAAGCTTTTGGCATTAAAGTAACCATCATTGAACCCGGTGCTTATGCCACGGAGTTTGGCAGCCAGGCGTCTTTGAAGTTTGCTGAAGGGATGGGTATTTACACTGATTTTAAAAAGCAGTTTACAGATGGTTTAAAAGATATGGAAAGAGGTGATCCGCAGGTAACACCAGCAGCGTTGTTTAAAATGGTGGATGCTGAAAATCCACCATTGCGTTTCTTCCTGGGCAGTCATAACCTGCCATGGGTACGTAAAGCGTATGCTGAGCGTTTGACAACATGGGATGCGTGGGCGTCTGTATCAAATGCAGCGCAGGGCAGCGGTAAATAATTTTTTTAAAGAACAATTATAACCGGTCATTAAACATAAGGCCGGTTATAATTGTATTAAATGGCAACTATGAAAAAAGAGGAAAATAAGCCGCATAATTTTCATTCGCTCTCAGCAGCGGCCAGGGCCTTTGGACTGCCTGAGCCCCAGCATCCGCTGATATGCATGCTGGGTGCGGAAAGTAACCTTGTGGTTGAAAACAGTTTTCCACAGGCGCATGTGCTTAATTTTTATAAAATCTCTTACAAGCCAAGGCTTAGCGGCAGGGTAAGGTATGGACAGCATTATTATGATTTTGATGAAGGTGGTTTGCTGTTTGCCGCCCCCGGCCAGGTTATAGGCAGCAAAGAAGAACATGCCGGCGTATGCTCCACCTATACGCTGCTGATACACCCTGATTTTTTATTGACCTACCCGTTGGTAAAAAAGATAAAACAATATGGCTTCTTTTCTTATTCGGCCAACGAGGCGCTTCATTTATCTGATAAGGAAAAGGAAACCATCATCTCGATTTTTACCATCATTGAGGAAGAACTGAACAGCAGGATAGATGATTTTAGCCATGATGTAATTATCTCCCAAATTGAGTTGTTATTGAATTACGCCAATCGCTTTTACAAGCGGCAGTTCAACACCCGTAAAACATTAAATAGCGATCTGTTGCAAAAGCTGGAGGAAATACTGGAAGATCATTTTAACAACGATCGTTCAGCAAGCCAGGGCATACCCACCGTTCATTACCTGTCTGGGCAACTGAATATTTCCCCCAGTTACTTAAGCGATATGCTGCGTTCCCTCACCGGCCAAAGTGCACAGCAGCATATACACCAAAAGCTGATAGAAAAAGCAAAAGAAAAGCTATCCACCACCAGCCTGACCATCAGCGAAGTGGCCTACGAACTTGGCTTTGAGCATCCGCAATCCTTCAGCAAGTTGTTTAAAACAAAAACCAGTCAGTCGCCTTTGGAATTCAGGCAGTCGTTTAATTGAGCAACTATACTAAACCCAACCACTACCGCTAACACCGTATTTCCGCCGTTAATTGGTGCCTGCAGGCAGGCACCAATTAACGGCGGAGGCATTTTTATGAAATCGGTATTTACATTGGGTGTTTCCGGCGCATTACAGGTGAACGATGCGGCGGGTTGTTGGTGCAACTTCGGCAAACTCAGCACACCATCAACGGCGTAAGGGTAGCAATTCGCTTTTCACCAACACCAATACCTGGCCGGTAAAAATAGTTGGGGATTTGTGAGCGAAGGGGTATTTTTAAGAGGTATATATTCTACGACATCCGGGCCAGCATAAGCGTTTATAAATGGTTGTAAATACCTGGTTTAGTAAACGATTATTAATGCTTATAAATGTTTAGCGGCAGGGTTAACGTATATTTAGCAGTCCGCTGTCATTCGCAATGAAACATTCTTCAAAAATAGCAGCCATATTGTTTTTTCTTACTTCATGCCTGCCGGTACTATCTCAGCAGACCAGAATTCCTGCTGAATGGGAAAAACAGGATAAAGTATGGTTGACCTGGTTTGGCCAGGCAAGACGCGATTCTATAACATGCAGGGTCATTGAAGCCCTTCAACCACAAGTTAACATTTCACTTAACATTGTAGCTGATTCAGTAAGAGCAGGGGTAATCAAGTATATGGCCAACTATATGATTGATACGTCGGCAATCGGGTTTGCTGTAGACAGCCGGATAGATTTTTTTGCAAGGGATTACATCTTCTTTACAAAAAACAAGGCCGCTATCGTGAACGCCGTAGTCCGGGCCGTGGCGCCGAGGTTGATCTAAGAAAAGAGATCGCATTATTGAAGCAGGACATTAAAAACATGCGCAAAGAGGTTTTTCAGCGTGTGATGAAGGAAACCGAGGTCATCGTGGGAACGCCTGCCGGCGTTCAGGACCGTTCGATCCGTGAAAAAGTTTTTGATTGGGTC
>JANPGT010000436.1:0-3151 GCA_031424135.1 Chitinophagaceae bacterium | reverse complement strand
ATAAAACACCCGGTGTTTATATTGAAGGAAATCCGCAGTTTCCCGCTTCTATTGCAGCGGTAGAAACGGCTGTTCCGGCTTTTATAGGATATACGGAAAAAGCAGACTTGAAACAACCGGGTGATCTGCTGAAAAAGCCCTTCCGCATTCAGTCGCTGCTGGAATACGAACAATATTTTGGCAAACCGGCTCCTGAGCTTGAAAGCCTTTCGGTAGTGTTTGCTTTAAACGACATCCAGGAGACCATCACGGGCAAAGTGAATGAAACAAAAAGATCTAAATTCCTGATGCATTATGGCCTGCAGCAATTTTTTGCCAACGGCGGCGGTCCCTGCTGGATTGTCTCCGTAGGTGATTACATCGCTGCTGGTGCCGTTATTGCAGAAACGGCGTTGCTGGAAGGACTTGCAGCAGCAGGAAAAGCATCCGGTATCACCTTGCTGCTCTTCCCGGATGCTGTCAATATGGAAACAGCCGCCGGCTATTATAATGTACACAAAGCTGCCAACGATCAATCTGCTGCATTGCAGGACAGGTTCACCCTGCTGGATGTATACCATGTTGCAGCGCATGGCGATGATTGGCAGAAAGATATTGCGCTGTTGCGCAGCAGTTTCAACAGCAATGAAACCGAATTAAAATACGCTGCCGCCTATTTTCCCCGCATTTTCACGTCCGTCAATTTTAATTATGCGGTGGATGGCACAGAAGATGAATCGCTCATAAAAATTGAAGGCGGGCCCAGCGCTGCCAGCACACTGGCTGCATTAAAGCAAATCAACAATGCAAAATACGCCGCCGCAAAAGCTGCAGTGGGCGCTATTCCGATGCTGTTACCTGTATCGCCTGCCATAGCCGGCATTTATGCCATGGTAGACAATACCAGGGGTGTATGGAAAGCGCCGGCCAATGTTGGTCTCAATAATACCATACAGCCCGCCCTCACTATTTCCAGCAGTGAGCAAGAAGGCCTGAATGTTAGTATGGACGGCAAATCGATCAACGTGGTGAGAACATTTATTGGAAAAGGCACGCTGGTATGGGGCGCCCGTACCCTGGACGGCAACAGCATGGAATGGCGTTATGTATGTGTACGGCGGTATTGCATTATGGCAGAGCAATCCATTAAACTGGCCGTACGCGCATTTGTTTTTGAACCCAACGATCAAAAAACATGGGTTACCATAAAAGCAATGATTGAAAACTTCTTGACGCAGCAATGGAGATCGGGTGCATTAGCGGGTCAAACTGCCAGGGATGCTTTTTTTGTACATGTGGGCCTGGGTGAAACCATGACAGCACAGGATGTGCTGGAAGGGAGGCTGATTGTACACATTGGCATCGCCATAGTAAGACCGGCAGAATTTATCATCCTCCGGTTCATGCAAAAAATGCTGTCGGAATCATAGCCATAATAAGCTGCTGCTATTTACCGGAAGCTCAAACCATTGCTGTATATTGAAAGTCATTGTTTACCGTTTAGTTCAGAAATCAATATGCACAGTCCATCAGACAAGACCTCAAAAACCCAGCCCAGCCCTGCTACCGCTAATGCCAACGATACCGCCTGGCGCATAAAAGCTATTTTGGGTGGCTCTATGGGTAACCTGGTAGAGTGGTACGACTGGTACGCCTACGCAGCGTTTGCTTTGTATTTCGCTGATTATTTTTTTCCGGGCAGCAATGCTACGGCGCAGTTATTAAATACCGCGGGTATTTTTGCCGTGGGCTTTTTAATGCGCCCCGTGGGTGGCTATGTTTTTGGAAAGCTGGCCGACAGGAAAGGAAGAAAAACATCCATGACCCTGTCTGTATTGCTGATGTCTTTCGGTTCGTTGCTGATTGCAGTGCTGCCCGGCTACCGCAGCATTGGTATACTGGCGCCGCTGCTGTTGTTGCTGGCAAGGTTGCTGCAGGGCTTAAGCGTAGGTGGCGAATATGGCACGTCCGCTACTTATTTAAGTGAGGTGGCCGCCCCGGGAAGACGTGGCTTTTTTTCCAGCTTCCAGTATGTAACACTCATTGGCGGGCAATTGCTGGCGCTGGGTTTACAACTATTGCTGCAGCGTGTTTTTCTAACACCTGAGCAACTGCACCAATGGGGATGGCGGATTCCGTTTGCCATAGGTGCCCTGCTCTCGCTGGTGGCACTTTACCTGAGGATGCACCTGCCAGAAACAGCGGCATTTGAAGCTGAGGATATTTCAAAAAAGAATGACAGCAAGCTGAAAGCATTACTGAAACATCCCCGCGCTATTGCCACCGTATTTGGGCTTACCCTGGGCGGCACCCTGGCGTTTTATACCTATACCACCTACATGCAGAAATTCCTGGTGAATACAGTTGGGTTAAGCAAGGATCAATCTACCCTGCTGGCTTTTTTTTCACTCCTGATTTTTGCCCTGCTGCAACCGCTGTTTGGTATGCTGAGCGATCGTATTGGCCGTCGCCCCCTGCTGCTGGGTTTTGGCATACTGGGCACCCTTTTCACTATCCCTTTATTAACTACACTTAGCCATACCAGTAATATGTGGATGGCTTTTGCACTGCTGATGGCGGCGCTGATTATTGTAAGCGGCTACACGTCTATCAATGCCGTGGTGAAGGCAGAATTGTTCCCGGTAGAAGTAAGGGCCCTGGGTGTTGGACTCCCCTATTCCATCACAGTAGCCGTATTTGGCGGCACCGCAGAATACATTGCCTTATGGGCGAAAAAGGCAGGGCACGAAAGCCTTTTTTACTGGTATGTTACCGCCTGCATTTTCATTTCGCTGGCAGTGTATTTTGTAATGAAGGATACAAGGAATACTTCCCTGCTGGAAGAGGAAGCATAGATTACCCAGCGCATTCCCGCCCCAAGGCTGATCTGCGTGTTTATTAGTCAATAAATAATGGTGGATGGAGATCAGGCAGTAACGATGGTTCCCTCTACAATCTTTTCTATACCCATGGCAGTAATCTGGATCACCAGGGTATCTTCCTGCCGCATCATCACCAGCCCTTCTGATTCCAGTTGCTGAATATGTTGCTGTATAACGGACCAGTCCTGGAATTGCCGCAGGATAAGATCCCTGGGCCTGCACTTGTAGGTAGTTGGCTGCGGATCGTCTTTTGTGATGGTAAATATGGTGGCTAAGGTCTTATAACGGGG
>JANPGT010000435.1:0-2041 GCA_031424135.1 Chitinophagaceae bacterium | reverse complement strand
TTACACCCACCGGTACGGATTATTCTTATAACTCAGCCGGGCAGTCTGGCAGCATCGGTATTACAACTGTTGCAACATCAGAACTCAACCTGGATGCCTTACTGGGTGTTAGCCACAAGATTACCAAAGACATTAATTTTGATGCAACCCTGGGTGGTAACTCCCGCAAAAATAAATCAGAGTCTGTTGGTATCAATGGCGGACCGTTTGTAATTCCTGGTCTGTATACGCCTGGCAACGTACTCAACTTTGGCAGAAGCTATGGCTATGCAGAAAGAAGGGTACATTCTGGTTTTTATTCAGCAGACTTCACCTACAAGAGCTTCCTTACATTGTCAACTACAGGACGTTATGATGCGTTCTCTACATTGTACAACTCAGGTATACCAGACAACCAGCGTAATATCTTTACGCCATCTGTATCTGCCAGCCTGCTGTTTTCCCAGTTAGTTAATATACCCGCACTGAGCTATGGTAAACTGCGCGGTTCATGGGCACAAACATCCGGTGAACCCAAAGATCCCTACCAGACGGCTGTTTATTATGGTGTAGGAACGGCCATTGGTGGTGTATCAACAGGAAACTTCAGCGGTACATTGCCCAACCTGTTCCTGAAGCCATACAAACTGCGCGAGTTTGAAATTGGTACAGAACTGAAATTCTTCGGCAACCGCCTGGGTATTGACGTAGCTTATTTCAACCGTAAGTCAAGCCAGGAAATTATGAATGCGGGTCTTAGCTGGGCAACCGGTTATAACTCTTCAGTAATTGCCAACGGTTCTATTCAGAATAAAGGCGTTGAAATTCTGGTTACCGGCAATCCGGTTAAAGGCAAAGACTTTAACTGGAATGTTAGTTTCAATTTAACATCTATTTCAAACAAAGTATTGAAAACAGATGCAGCCGGCAACAGGCTGGGCCAGGGTTCTTACCGTCCATTGAATGCTAATACTGCTTACATTGTTGGGTTGGCTGGTCCGCAGGTAATTGCGCGTGATTACACCTACAATGCAAAAGGCGAAATAGTGGTAGATGCAAGCGGCTTGCCCATTGCAGACAATACATTGAAACCATATGGCAGCGTATTGCCCAACCTGTATGGTGGTTTAATGAACAGTCTTTCCTATAAGAATTTTGATCTTTCTTTCCTGTTTGATTACAATTACGGTAACAAAATACTTTCTGCCACCAAGTTTTATGCAACGTTCAGGGGGCTTGATAAATCAACGCTTGAAGGGCGTGAGACAGGCGTTAAATTTGCAGGCGTATTTGCTGATGGTACACCCAACACCGTAACTGCTACTGCGCAATCTTACTACCAGCGCCTTGCCAGCATTTCAAAAAACAACGTGCTGAACGGTGATTATATCAAACTGCGCCAGGTTTCACTGGGATACACTATTTCAGAAAAAGCACTTTCTAAAGTACCCGTATTTAGCTCTATCCAGATTTCATTGGTTGGACGTAATCTGCTGACATTGATGAAGCATACAGACAACATCGATCCGGAAGCTGGTTTCTCTTCAACCATTCAGTATGCAGGTATTGAAGGAACCAGTTTGCCTTCCACCAGGTCATTTGGTATAAACGCTAACTTCAAATTCAAAAAATAGTAATCATGAAAAAAATCATTATAAATATCAGTCTTGCTGCGGCTGTCCTGGTGTCGGCCACGGGTTGCACCAAGAACTTTGATGCCGTGAATACAGACCCTACCAAAGCGTCTGCGGCTAATTTCAATGCAAATTTGTTATTTCCTACTGCGCAGCTGGGTTACCTGAGCGCCACAACAGGCTACAATGGCCCTATACTTTTCCAGAGCATGTGGAGCCAGATATTTGCATCGGCCATCTTCCCCGGCTATTACAGTGGTGGCGATAAATATGTACAGGGTGGTAGCTTTTTCAGCTACCAGAACCGTACATGGGATGCAGGTTACCAGTCAGCCAATTATTTTCGCGAAATTCAAAGCTTAACCAAAGGAAATGCCGCACTGAGCAACCTCAGCGGTGCTGCCGTTATTGGTGAAGTGCTGAGCATC
>JANPGT010000434.1:0-4767 GCA_031424135.1 Chitinophagaceae bacterium | reverse complement strand
AAAAATTTTTTATACTGGTCACAAAAACATGCACCAGTTGCGTCAGATCCTTTTTCCTGCAAAGCTGGGTGGTCACATCCTGTTCCAGAAGGGTAAAATAATTGCCTGGTGCATTCACCAGCAGCAGCTTTGAGTCTTCTTTTATACCCAGTTTCTTTATCAGGGGCGTACCTGAGTATCCGGCAGTGGCCATGAAAAAATTGTTTGTTTAACGCTGTCATTCACATTTTGGACGCCAGGTTCACAGGTTATCCACCGTTTTGCACAGCCTATTAACATCAACTAACGGGTGTTTGGCGGTTTTTGGCGCTGTAACCCTTGCCAGGGCTCATATCTGGCTCAAAATCAGGCTGTGGAAAAATTAAATTTCTCCAAATTCAAGTCCTAAGTGTGAAAATGTGTTATTTTGTGTCAATAAATGTCAAAATCGGTACAAACTTTCCTAAATGATTCATTTTCTTGGCGAATACGAAGTTACGCTGGACGCCAAAGGTCGCTTCCTGCTCCCCGCTAAACTGCTCAGCCAGTTGCCGGAGGGGGCTGCAACCAATTTTGTTATCAACAGGGGGTTTGACGATTGTTTACACCTTTACCCCATGCAAAACTGGATGGTAGTGTCTTCAGAAATTGAAGACTTGCCCGATCACGACGACGACAACCGCAAGTTAAAAAAGTATTTCAATTATGGGGTGGCTACCGCAGAATTAGATTCAGCCAACCGCCTCCTGTTGCCTGCCAACCTGAAAGACTATGCCGGTTTAACCAAAGATGTGGTGTTGTCATGCTCAAAAAAACGAATAGAAATCTGGGATAAAAGTAAGTACCACCAGTTCTTTGATTCTTTAACGCCTGTTGCCTACAGCTCTTTGTACAACAAAGTGATGACGAAGAAAAATACGCAGTGAGGTTATGGAAAACAAAAATGACATAGCCATCACAGATAGTTCTTCAGGTGGGTATCATGTGCCTGTGCTGCTTCGTGAAACATTGGATGGTTTGGTGATTCAGCCCGGCGGCATCTACGTAGATTGTACATTTGGCGGTGGAGGTCATGCAAAGGCTTTGCTGCAGCAGCTCAATGCCGATGGCAGGCTGTTTGTCTTTGACCAGGACGCAGATGCGGCTAAAAATGTGCCCGCCGATGACCGCGTTACTTTTGTGCCCAATAATTTCAGGCACCTGCAACGCTTTATGCGCCTGCACAAGACACCGGTAGTAGATGGCATTATGGCCGATCTGGGCGTCAGCAGCCACCAGTTTGACGAGCCCGAAAGGGGCTTTTCTACCCGCTTTGATGCGGATCTGGACATGCGGATGGACAGGCGGCAGGCGCTTACTGCTTTTGAAGTGGTAAATACCTATACGGAACAGCAGCTGCATACTTTGTTTGAACAGTATGGAGAGGTGACCAATGCAAAAACCCTGGCCCGTACCATTGTGGCTGTTCGTGCATCCACCTCACTAAAGACCATCAGCAATTTTAAAGCGGCCCTGCACACAGTAGTTAAAGGAAACCCCAACAAGTATTTTGCCCAGGTATTCCAGGCATTGCGCATTGAAGTAAACAACGAATTGGGCGTACTGCGCGAACTGCTTGAGCAGATACCAAATCTCCTGAAACCCGGCGGCCGTGCGGCTATCATTACATTTCATTCACTGGAAGACAGGTTAGTAAAAAATTTTTTCCGGAAGGGCACTTTTGCAGAAGCAGAAGATCACCCTTTTGAAAACGCCGTATCTGTAAGTGAATTAAAAATAATTACCAAAAAGCCAATCACTGCATCGGCGGAAGAAATGAAACGCAACCCAAGATCAAGAAGCGCCAAGTTGCGGGTAGCCGAGAAAATTTGAACAATGTGATAATGTGGTGAATATGGGAAATGTGAAAAATGATTTAAACCGGACATATACATCAGACATCTCAAAATCAGATATCAGACATGATCAGTACGCAGCAAAAAGAAGCAAAAAAAGACTGGAAGCGGCTGCTGAATTATCAGTGGATAGTAAAGAATATTCCTTACTTCCTTTTTCTGAGCCTGCTGGCAGTCATCTATATCTATAACGGGCATTATTCAGATAATACTGTAAAAGATATTAACCGTACCAGCAAGGAATTAAAAGAGTTGCAGTATGAGTATAAATCACTGAAAAGTGAAGTGATGTTCAGGAGCAAGCAGAGTGAACTGGCGAAAGCGGTAGAGCCCCTTGGTTTAAAAGAACTGGTGCAACCGCCGCTGGTATTGAAAGACAGTACGGGGGGTAGTCGGTAGTCCGGAGTTGATAGTCGTTGGTCTGTAGTCAGCAGTCATTGACCGATAGTCATTGGAGAAACAAAAGAATAGATACACCGGTAGAAAAGAATTTCAGCACACAGTAATCTTTAAATCACCCAATCTCAAAATCAGCAATCACCACCACCCTTGGAAGTAAAAAAGGACATATTATGGAGGGTTTACCTTGGCTTTATCGGCATTGTGGTGTTAAGCGTATGCATTTTGGGCCGGGCAATTTATATACAGCAGTTCCAGGGAGCTTACTGGCGCAGCAAAAGCGATAGTTTACATACCCGCCTGATGCCGATGCAGGCAGAGCGCGGAACAATCTACAGTGAAGATGGCGATATGCTCAGCACCTCGGTACCTTATTTTGATATCTATATAGACTTTGGTGCCGACGGGTTGCGTGAGAAAAAAGGCATTCGGTTTACTACCTATGTTGATTCATTGAGCATAGCATTGGCCGGATTTTTTAAGGACAAAAAAACTGCTGCCTATAAAAAAGAGTTACAGGCTGGCTACCGCGCAAAAGACAGGTACTACGAACTGAGGAAGAATTTGACTTTTGAAGAATATAAAACCCTGCGCACATTTCCATTGGTGAACCAGGGGCGGAACAAAAGTGGCTTTATTGCTGAAGTAAAAAATAAAAGACTTAATCCCTTTGGTTTGCTGGCTAACCGCACCATCGGCCTGTCAAGAGATTATATTAACCCCAATGGAAAAGTGGTGAGCCAGAACGTTGGACTGGAAAGAACCTATGATACCTTATTGAAGGGCGATAAAGGACAGCGGCTGGTAAGATTCATCAGTGGGGGGGCCTTTATACCCGTAGAAGGTTCTGAAATAGAACCGCAAAACGGCAAAGACATCATCACCACCATTGATGTAAACACACAGGACATTGCAGAGAACGCGCTGATGAAAATGATGCTCGAAAACGAGGCCGAACATGGCACCTGTATTGTTATGGAAACAGCCACCGGCAAAATTAAAGCCATTGCCAACCTGGGCAGAAGACCAGATGGCGGCTATTGGGAAGATTATAATTATGCCTTGCGCGCTACAGAACCGGGCTCTACCATGAAGCTGGCCACCCTGCTGTCTGTGCTGAGCGAAGGAAAAGCCACCATCAACGATCCGGTGCAGGTAGGCAGTACCGGTAGTGATTATGTAGGCGTAAGAACAGTAACCGATGCCGAAGCCCAACCCAAATCAGTAGAAACCATCAAAGAATGTTTTGCCCACAGCTCTAATGTAGGCATGAGCAGGATAGCCTACAATACGTTTGCGGCACAGCCGGACAAGTTTTTGAGCTACCTGCATAAATATCATTTTGATACCCGCTCGGGAATTGACCTGATAGGGGAAGAGCGGCCGGTATTACCCTCTATTAAGCGCAACCGGGGCGGATTGATGGATATGGTGACCATGAGTTTTGGTTATGCCATTGAAGTAACACCATTACAGACACTGATGCTTTATAATGCTATTGCCAATAACGGTAAAATGATGAAGCCTTACCTGGTAAACCGCATAGAAGACAATGGCCGTGTGGTGAAAAACTTTGAACCGGAGGTGGTGGAAGAAAAAATTGCAGACGAAGGCGTGATAAAAGCAGCGCAGCAGTGCATGCGTGCAGTAACGCTGGAAGGAACCGGCAGGATTGTTTTTAAAGATGCTGTGTACAGCTCAGGCGGTAAAACAGGTACGGCGCATGTGGCGGGTAAGGGTGTTAGTTATGACGACGGCGTGTACCAGGCGTCCTATGTAGGCTATTTTCCCTTTGAAAAACCGCAGTACAGCTGTATTGTGGTCATCAGAACCAAGCCACATCCCAAAGTGCATATGGGCGGACAGGTGTCAGCACCCGTTTTTAAAGAAGTAGCAGATAAGTTGTTCGCAATAAAAAATACCAGTCTTGCCATGGCCGCCGCAGGATTGAAAAAAGACAGTACCGGTTTTTATTACGCAGGAGACACAAAAGAAGTGAAGCAGGTATTGAATGCGCTGGCCATAGCTTATGTGGATTCGGCAGGTAACCAGGGCTGGAGCAGTATGTACGGCAATAATAATATACCTGTTGTAAATACCAGGTATGTAGCGAAGAACACCATGCCGAATGTAAAAGGAATGGGATTAAAAGATGCGTTATACCTGCTGGAAACCATGAATATGAAGGTAATGGCAAAAGGCAGTGGCCGGGTAGCTGTGCAAAGTATTGAACCCGGTGCCGCAGTAAATAAGAACCAATTAATAAAAATTGAACTGAACTAGGGAAAACCGCTAT
The DNA here is from genome assembly GCA_031424135.1 of Chitinophagaceae bacterium. Classification (GTDB taxonomy): domain Bacteria; phylum Bacteroidota; class Bacteroidia; order Chitinophagales; family Chitinophagaceae; genus JACMLD01. The sequence continues at coordinate 198 of JANPGT010000434.1, read as the reverse complement.
GGCAATATTGCAGGACATATTATATAAAGTGAGCATCCGCTCTGTGCACGGCAATACCCTGGCCAAGGTAAAAGATGTGCAGACAGATTCCAGGAAGGTAAGTGAAGGGACCGCTTTTGTAGCCATTGCGGGTGTTGCAGCAGACGGGCATAATTATATAGCTACCGCAATAGAAAAAGGCGCCGCAGTAATTATTTG
>JANPGT010000433.1:0-3118 GCA_031424135.1 Chitinophagaceae bacterium | reverse complement strand
CCTGCATTTACGGGCGGCACGGCAACTGGAACGGTAAGCCTGCGAAACAGCCTGGCAGACTCATTAAAAACAGGAGAGGCTTATGTGAATGTTCACTCCACCCAATTTCCGGGCGGGCTTGCCAGGGGCCAGTTAAACGACCCCGTTGATTTTGCCATAGATGTTGCTATGCTGGGTACCAACGAAGTGCCTTCTGTTACCACCACGGCTACAGGGCTGGCATTGTTGAGGCTGGCGCCTGAAAAAAAATTGTACAGTAAAATAACTGTTACCAACCTTGAGTCCAATGACACGCTCAGCGTTGCACACATACACGGCGCAGCAGCAGGTGTTAACGGATCAGTATTACAGCTGCTTTGCAGCAGCCTTGCAGACTTTGGCGTTAAAAAATCTGTGGTATTATCAGACGCAAATGTAACAGCGCTTAAAACGGGTGCTGTATATGTAAACGCGCATTCCAAAGTTAAACCGGGTGGCATTGTACGTGGCCAGATTCGCTGAGCAGGCAGCGCAATACAATTTCATTACTGAACAGGCATATAAAACAGAATATGAAAAGAATAATGGCAATTGCTGTTGTTTGCCTTGTAATAGCATGCAAAAAACAGCCCTCGGCCGTACCGGAACCCCTGATAACCTTTACCAGCCCAACCGCAAACCAGCACTTTGTAAAAGGTGATACCATACGCATTACCGGCACCGTAACACACGACATTGAACTGATTGAGGTAGCAGTTCATATGACCGATAAAAGCACCAGCGCCGAGTTTTTTCACAATCATTTCAGCGCAGGTAACAAAACTTATTTTGAGTTCAATGCAGTGTATGGTGTTGTAGAAAATATAAAAACCAGCTTCAAGGTAGAAGTAGAGGTAACTGATAAAAACAGCCATAGCGGCCGAAAAGAATTAGACATCAGTATTAACTAGACAGTACAGCGCAGCTATTTACCTGGCCAGGACTTTTGCGAGTTGCGAAACATAGTCGGGGTTATCGCTCATTGCATTGTGGCCCTGCCCGCGTAAGGAGATAAGCGTATCTGCCGGCTTGAACAGCGCTTTCAGTTTAAGGGAAGACCCGTAATAGATAAGTTCATCCTGTTCTCCATGGAAAATAACCACCGGCATCTTACAGGCCGGCAGAAAGACATTGGTAGCAAACTTATATCTTAATAAAAAGGACGGGAGGATGCGGAAATGCTGTTTTGAAAGGTCTGCCAGGTTAAAATAAGGTGCCTGCAGTATCAGCAGCCGCGGGTGGTTGTCAGCAGCCAGCTTAGCCGCTGCGCCAGTACCTATTGAATACCCCAGCACGATTATCCGCCGCTCGTCAAAGTGCTTCAGTAACTCTGTATAAACTGTTTGTACATCTGCATAAAATTGGTTTTCATTGCGGATCTTGCCGGCACTTTTTCCATAACCCCTGTAGTCCAGCATAAAAAGATCGTACTGCAAATCGGTATAGGTTTTCGCTATGGCACCCCAGGAAGCTAAAGACCCAGCATTGCCATGCAGGTAAAAAATAAGTCCCCTGGAACTGTCTGCCTTAAAAAGCACACCATGCAATGCCGTACCATCAGCAACGGCAAACTCCAGCTCCTCAAATTTTTGCGCGAATGAATATTTATAACCAGCTGGCAATTTTTCTGGAAAGAAAATTAATTTTTCCTGGATAAAGTACAGCAGTATGCACAACAGGCAATAAACAAGCGCAATAATCTTCACCACGAGCAGGGCTGTCTTCATAAGATCGTTTTAGCGGTAAAAACTCAGCGCTTTTTTTAAGATACCATTAATAGTTGCTACAGGAATATCTTTCGCTGGGTCTACAAGCATGATTTTCATACGGGCCCTTTTTTCCTGCAATAACAAAGGGTGGTTGATTTTACCTCCTTCCACAATACCCAGGTAGGGCTGCCCCAATTTTTTATGCGTCCACAGATAGCAGAACATCCTGCCATGATAACAATAAAAAGGCATTCCATACTTCCAGGCTTCGGTAATGTTTTTATCTACCGACAGCACCAGTGTTCGCAAAGCCAGCAGGCAGGACTTTTCCGGCTCCGGCTGTTGCAAAAAATAATTATCTGCAGGTTTCAGCATGCATTTAAACGGTTGCTACAAATATATCTACTTCCGCATTGCCCGGGTTGGCAGCCTTTGCGCCATATACTTCAAAGTCTGTAGTATAGATTCTTTTAACGGTCGAATTCCATATTTCTGTCCATGCCCGGAACACAATACCCTCATCCAGCTTACCCTTTGCGGTAAAAACCGCATAGTTACCTGCACTGATGATAATCTTTTTAAAGCCTTCGGGTACGGGCGCAGCTGCTTCCACCCTGCAGCCCAAAACTACTGTATACGGCCGGGTATAATCCTTTTCATACTCAGTGTAAACGCAATAAATATCATTGCTTGTTTTACCCGTTATCTGCACCATGGTATTCTCCGATAAAAACTTTTGCCAGAGCGGAGGGATAGCTCCCGCCGCTGCGCCGTTTTCATTGGTAGTCCTGATATACAGACCGGTAACATAGAAAGATTCCATTTGCTTGTTGGTCATAGAAAAACAATTTAGGTGATTGGTACAGGGGCAAAGCTACACGGAGCAGGTGACAGCCCTATGTCAGGGGTGCCGAACTTATTTTCCTGCAGGCCTCGAAATAATCCTGCAGGTTAAAATCATGCATCGCATGTTTTTCACCGGTAGCCTGCAGCTGTTTTACCTGGTCTATCCTGAAAGCACGGTAATTACTCCTTAAATAACACCACGCAATCAGCACCCAGTTTTCCTGGGTCATGTACACGGCCAGCGGTGCAATGCGCCTGTGGGTAATTGCTTTATCAGACAGTGAAGTGTATTGAATAGAAAGGATATCAAAATGGGTAATGGCCAGCTGTATGGCAGACAGGTTATTGCTGCTGATGGCCATACTATCGTAACGCCGCAATTGCATTCTTTCTGAGAGCAGGGCTGCCTTGTCTTTGGTAGTATACCGCAGAACGGCTTTTATCTTTGTAATGGCGTCCGCATGGTTTTTAATAAATGATTGATCGCTGTTGTTGGCTACCAGGTGTGCTGCCGTGATAAGTGCATTGGCCTCCGTTTCAGTAAA
>JANPGT010000432.1:0-2692 GCA_031424135.1 Chitinophagaceae bacterium | reverse complement strand
AATATGGCAATGAAAAAACCAGTCGCCATCCGCATTGGCGTTAAACACCAGGGTATCGGTTTCCATAGGCATAATATCAATGGTGTTTTTCAGGGGTGCGTAGTCGCCCTGGCCATTCAGCACCCTGAAGTCGTGCCCGTGCAGGTGCATGGGATGGCGCATCATAGAACCATTGTAAATAACCAGGCGCAGGTTTTCTCCTTTCTTAATTAGTATCCGGTCTGCTTCAGACACCACTTTGTTATCCATGCTCCATACATAGCGGTTCATATTACCGGTAAGCTCAAACTTTATTTCGCGGGTGGGGGCTTCCGGCAGGATGGTTTTTTCCGGCGATTGCAGCATGGCGTAGTTAAGGGTAACGATATCAGAAAGGGCGTTGCTGTTGTATTTATTATGATCGTCATGCTCACCGGCACTCATTTCCATTGCTGGTTGCTTCTTCTCTTCGCCGGTAATCTCGGGGTACATTACCACGTTCATGTCCATCTGGTTAAGGCTCATCCGCATGCCCATATCGTCCAGGCTACCATTCATTTTCATCATCCCGTTCATCATCTTCATACCCTCAAAATATTTCAGCCGGGGCATGGGTTCAAGCAGTTGCTTGATACCATTGCCAATATACAGTGAGGCAGAATTGGTGCGGTCCTCGGTGGTAGCCAGCAACTCATAGGAAGTACTGTCTGCGGGTATATTTACAACTATGTCATAAGTTTCTGAAACCGCTATCAGTAACCTGTCAACCTCCACCGGCTGCACATCGTTGCCATCGGTGGCCACCACCGTAATTTTTCCTCCGGCGTAACGGAGCCAGAAATAGGAGGAAGCGCCACCGTTAGATATGCGTAATCTTAGTTTGTCGCCGGCTTTCAATGGTTTGCTATCAATGGTTGTGATGCCAGATTCAGGTAATCCGTTTATCAGTATCTTTTCGTAATAGACATCACTAACGTCCATAGCCAGCATGCGTTTCCACTCGTTGGCCAGCTTGGTGTTGAAATGACCCGCTTTTATGGCTTCCGCATAACTCTGCACCGCATTTTTCCTGAGCGCAAACCAGTCGGAGGCATTGTGCAGCATGCGGTGTACATTCTCCGGTTTGTAATCGGTCCATTCGCTCAGCATCACAGGAACAGTAGGAAGACCTTCGATTGTTTGTCTTTTTATACTATCTGCCGGCCGTGGATTGAGTATCATGGAACCATACATGCCTATCTGTTCCTGTAATCCGGAATGGCTATGGTACCAATGGGTGCCATGCTGAATAATAGGGAATCGGTACAGGTGCGTTTCCCCGGGTGGAATGGGCGTTTGCGTAAGCCAGGGTACACCGTCTTCTTTATTTGGCAGGAACAATCCATGCCAATGAAGCGAAGTGGTTTCTTTCAACTCATTGTGCGCATAGATCTCCGCTGTATCGCCTTCTGTAAATGTTAATGTGGGCATGGGAATTTGCCCGTTTACAGCAATGGCTCTTTTTGTTTTGCCCGAAAAGTTCACCAGGCTGTCTTTAATGTATAAATCGTAACGGACAATTTTCTGCCCGGTAAGATTGGCTGCCAGCAAGGTAAAAAGCGTTGCCATCAGCCATTCCTTTTTACAAAGCCATCTTTGCATATACATGGTAAAATTTTCATGTGTTGAAGCCAATAGTAGTAGTGCTCTCACCCCTACGCGGGAGAAAGAAGCGCTATCTGGTGTGCGGAAGCGGGCCTATGTATTTTAGCCCGTTTTATTGTATTTCCTCCACCGTTTTACCGCAGCTGAGCATCATAGCACCATAATAAGGATTCTTGATACCGCTTTCTTTGCTTAACCAGTTGGCGCCTCTACCATCGTTGTACATGGGGCAATTTTGATAGTATATTTTTCCTGTGGGGGCCGATGCTTTTGCCAGCGCATATACATGTGGTGAAAGTGTGGCGAAGGCAGCCCTCTGTTTTTCTATTGCTTTTGATCCGGCAATTTGTTGCGCAGCTGTCTTCAGATCCTTTAGTTCATTCATCCAAACGGTATGTTCTCCGGGTTTCAGGGTTTCCATTTTTATAGCGTCCAGTGCCGCAATAAGGGCGGAGGCTTTTGCGGCTGCGGCAGCAGCGTCTGTTTTTACCAGTGCATCTTTTACAGAAAAGTAGCTGTCATAAATAGCCTGGAATGGGTTTGCCTCTGCTGTGTTGACTACTGCTGCCTGCTGGTGCTCCTCATGTTTCATTTGTGGCAAGGGCGTTTCTTTTGACAGTGCTTTCACGGCAGTTTTCTTTTCCCTTTCGTATTTGCAGCAATCCGGCAGCGTATTGTAGGCTGCTTCAGGTGCCAGGAATTCCTGGTTATCGTATCCCGCCAGGGCAATATTTTTCAGTACCGCGCTCAGGTTGGTTTTCTTGCTGTTAAAAGTAACCACTGCCATTTTACTGTCTTTGTTCCAGTCAACAATTGCCACTGATTTTTTATTGCCTGCTTTCTCAATGGTAGTTTCGCACATACCGCAATTGCCATATATTTTTACGGTTTCAGTAACTGCGTTGCTTAGCTGCGCGCTGGCAATGTTGCCTGAAAAAAGGGCAACTGCTATTATTAATGTAGAAGATTTCATTTTTTAAATTTATTAGTTGATATCAATATGAAAGGATCTGCCAACCGCTTTTAGGGTGATGGCATTTGCGCGGAAGGGGTACTGTCTCATATCAAA
>JANPGT010000431.1:0-1612 GCA_031424135.1 Chitinophagaceae bacterium | reverse complement strand
CGTAAACGTGGCGGATGTGCCATAAGAAAAAGATCGCAGCGTTAATATGGCGGTATGTATGGAATCGATGATTTCAAAATCATACCCCACTTCTGAAGAGTAATTATAGTAGCTGTTAACATTGTATTCTGCCAAATGCTTCTCCAGCGTAACGGCTTCTATATTGGCTACCTCGTTGATAGAGGAGCCCGCAGCGGCATACTCTACCCGGAAATTGATACAGGGACCATAGGCCAGGAAATAATTATAGGCAAACTCTGCCGCGGCCTGGGAGAGGTTATAGTTTTTATTTCTTCCGTCGGGTACATTGTAATCATAGATGCGCTGCATGATATGCGCTGCAGAATTACCATTGATGCTGATGATGTGGGCGCCTACCGGTATCTTCCACATGTCTGAATTAATATACAGGCCACCATCAACATAGATAACCGGTACGGGGAAAAAGTTGTTGCGTGTAAGAATGGTATCATAATAGTTTTTGGGCAGGTAGAGATTGGTATGACTGCACCCAATTTTATCAATAATAAAAGACAGTTTCTGGTGAAAGGCCCGCATGTCCATGGGCGCATCCAGTGTAGTGTAGATACTGTCGAAGCAGGCGTTCATTTCATTTTTACCTGCATAGGTATAAATGCCGGGATGCGCTTTTTCCAGCACCGCCCTGAACACCACAAAATCCTGCTGCATTTTTGAGACCCCGTATTTTTCTGAAACAATATCTGCACTGTACGGGAAGAAATAGCATCCCGCAATAAAAACCAGGGCAAATATGGAGGTGTAAATACGTTTCATGTTCTGTACAATGGGCAGCCGTTTGCTGCAAGTTCCCTGCCGGGCACCACCGTGGCGGCAAATACACACCTAGTCCAATTACTTAACGGTGTATAAGTGAATATATTTTCCCGCGGTATGGTATACCGCGAAAACCTCAAAAACAGTATTTGGCCGGTGGGGCGAAGAGGGTCAGAGCAGACCTTCCCGTATCAGGTCGTGCAAATGCAATACACCTAAATATTGCTTTTGGTTGGCCACCACCAATTGGGTGATGTCAAATTTACGTAAAACATCCAGTGCTTCCACCGCCAGGGCTTCGGGGGCAATGGTTTTAGGGTTCGCCGTCATAATATCTTTGGCCACAATGCTTTCCAGGGAGCTGTTCTTTTCCAGCATGCGCCGCAGATCGCCATCGGTTATTACGCCCAGCATTTCCTTTTGATCGTTTACCACCACCGTCATGCCCAGGCGGCTGCCGGAAATGGAAAAAATGGTATCGCGCAGCGAGGTTTCCGGTGCTACAAATGGCTGCTGGTTCTGCAGGTAGATGTCCATTACCCTCAGGTACAGCTTTTTACCCAGCAATCCACCGGGATGGAATTTGGCAAAATCCTGCCCGGTAAATCCTTTTAATTCCATCAGGCAAACGGCCAGCGCATCGCCCATTACCAATTGGGCGGTGGTGCTGCTGGTAGGCGCCAGGTTATTGGGACAGGCTTCTGCGGAAACAGTGCTGTCTAATACAATATCTGCGTGCTGCGCCAGGTAAGAGTCCATATTCCCGGCCAGGGCAATTAAAGTATTGCCAAAATTCTTGACCAGGGGTACCAGCACC
>JANPGT010000430.1:0-6154 GCA_031424135.1 Chitinophagaceae bacterium | reverse complement strand
CAGGGAATAGCATTGGAATCGTTGCCATAATCAGCCACGGTTTTATAACGCAGGAGGGTCAGCATTACGAAGGGGCTTTCAGGAGGAATAAGGTCGCTGGCAGCTGATACGCGGGCAGCCCTCAGTTCAGCTGTTTTCATGAATTTGTTTTGATTAACATTAATAGGTTCAAAATAACGCAGCGCTTTGCTATAGACAATGGCGCCTAAGCCAGCCTGCAATAGAATTGTTCAGTTCGGCAGCTTTACCTGTTGACAATTCATGGTTGACAGTCAATCGCAATACCGGCACATATAAGCGTTCAAGTTGGGCAATTTCTCCGGCATGCTGTAATACTCCGTCCTGGTTCATATACCATGCAATGGCACTGCAGCTGCCGGGATGCTGCGTTGCCAGAGACCATACTGTTCTGCTGCCGCTCTCCATCCCTATCCAGACGGCAGGGCCAGTGCCCAGCGCAGTATGCAGTTCCAGCATATCTTCTACCAGGTCATTTGTGAGGCCGCTAATATCATTGTGCATCTCCGGCGCAATACAACGCCAGCCTTTCCGGGCAAAACAGGAAAGCGATTCCCTCCAGTTAAAGCTGGTGTTTGTCCAACCCCCCAGGAAGATCATCAGTGTTCCGCCTGCTGGTCCGGCACTGGTATAAGAGATCGTTTGCCTGGATGTATTGATACTGTATTCCTGTAAAATAGCGGCATCCATGACCTTTTATATTTAGGACAAAGGAAGCTTATTGATAAATCCGGAAAATTAAACTGGTTTAATAAATCTACTGCATAAAAACATCCCGCGCATTCATGACGCTGCTGCCTGTTACTGGATGGATATTTGTTTTTGTAAAACAACAGCATGTTTCATTCTGTTTCCTGGCAACAAGACATCAGCACAATATATTTCCTGCTGTAAGGGTATTACGTTGTGGTTGGCTGAATATTTTTCAGGCATAAGATCAAAGCCGTCGTGATATTATTTCGTTCATCAGCAACACCCGCTTCTAAGGTTGCTGGAAGCCCGCCACCTCATTGAAAAAAATAACAGTAAGCCCTCCGCCATCTACCCGGATCTGTGGTTTGAAAGCCTTTCTCATTTCTCTCATGCTTTTAAGAAAAGTTCGGTAAGTCGCCAACGGAATGGTCTTATTAAGAGCTGCGCTGATCGGATAAAATCGGATATTTTCAGCCATGCCGGTTTAAAAGGGTAGCAGCTTCCCCTGTTATAATCCCTGTTAGCTGCATTTTTTGCACACGCCCGCCTGACCGGACGGGCAGGAATGACGCAGCTTGTGCCGCATGGGCGGGGATTAAACGGATTTCATGGATTTCCCTGCTTTGCAGCAATAAAAAAACCGTCTGATATTTAATTGGACAACAGTACTGTTTACAGTAAATGTAATTGTTTCAGTACCTGATCATTAAATGCCTGATCACCTATCCACATGCCCAGCTTCCGGTAACTTTCAAATTGCTCTTCATCAAAAAACTGGTCGGCGGTGGTCTGGTGTGGAAATGAATCATTTTTTTTCGCGTATTCCAGCACATCAACGGGAAGATCTTTTTCTACGATAGAAGATTTAATGTACAATATTTTGCCCGGTTTGGAAATACCTGCATACCAGATATCACCTACCGCATAATTAACTGCCGAAAACCTGCCATCTTTCCTGGTAACAATGCCTGAGATATCGATGCTGATGTCTGCACCAAAATCAATCCTGCATTTCCTGATGGCATTGGCGAATCCCTCGCAGGTGAATTCACCATCCTGTTCCCCGTCACAAAGAACAATATAGGCGCATCGGCGTCTTATCAATTCATACAAACCCATATTATCAAAATGCCCGCCGTCCGACAGCGCTACATAATCACTTTGGGTATTTGTCTTTCCAACAAGGTTATTAAAAATATAGCCCAGGCCAAACCTTGGTTCAGATCTTTGCCAGGTGCTTTTGCGCGGGTTTCCCATCCACCATCCCATCTGCACGTTAAAGACGGTCAATAAAAACGCAGTGGCGGAAGAAGAATGATAGCCCTGGTTGGGGTTGACTGCTGCACCGGATATTGCCATGGCGGTACCAATGGTAGGACCTCCATCATTAAATGCATAGTCTTTGGTCTGGCGGTAGGCATAATCATAGGTCTTTTTCTTTGAATCAGCTGCAGCTTTCAGCATGCTGAAGTCGAACCCGCAATGGAAGGGGGTGAATATGAATGATTCGGCTTTGCGATCCTGCCGGTCAAGTTCCGTTACCTGTGATGCATTGAGCGCAGCGTTTAAAATAAGGTAGGGACCATAATACCCATACTTATTTTTCATATTGGCCAATTTCTCATCATCGCGCATATCAAAGCCGGTAAATGGGTTGGATGACTTTTGACGATCGGTAGCCCGCCTTGTAGCACCCAGGTAGGCCCGCACCAGGCGGTTGCGGTAAAAATGATGCATGGAGAATTCATTAACGCCTACCTGCATGGAGAGCAGCAGGGAGGTCAGAAAGCAAAAAGCAATGATGCAAATAATATAGAATTCATTCAGATTATCTGTGGGCGCAGCTGTATTTTGAAAAATTTTGTAATGCACCAGGTTATAGATGGGCGTTATAAGTCCCGGCAAAAAGATTAATAAGCCTATTGCAAAAAGGTAGGGTCCCAGCAAAGCCAAAATATTTATTAATGATATGCCTGTTGACTTTGGCTTTTTATCCCCGGATACTTTGCCGCTGAAAGCCGCTTTTACAGCAGACAATATCATCGCCATCCATCCACCCGTTACCGCTGTGCTTGCCAGTGGACTTTTTGTAAATATATAAACGATAAAATCCTTTCCCAGCAGTGCTGCAGAAGCAATCAATAACCACAAAAAGGAGGTGCGGTGAATAAAAGCGCCCATCCTGCCCCACCATTCCCTTCTTTCATCCGGGAAATACCTTCCCAATAAGGCCATACGGGCAACCAGTGTTACACTAAATACTTCCAGCACCAACGGAAAGCCCAGGATAAATTTAATCTGCATGCAGTATTTGATTACATACACGCCGGTTGCCTCATTTAACTTTTGTAACAATGCCCAGGCGCCGGCCATAGCAATCAAACTGAGCAAGGCGGTTAATGCGGCAGTAACTACCAGCATTACCCAGGCAATGGTTTTTTTAAGTTGAATGTTTGACACCATCAGTAAATCCTGGATACAGTTTACATACTTACCCAGTATGGCCACTATCATTAATGCCCCGAAATTTACAAGGGCTGCAGGCAGTAAAGCGATGAATTTTTGCTTGTAAGAGAGGCACTGAATATTCTGGTGATACCATTTTGAGGACAGCCACGCGCTGATGATGTAGGCACCTGTAAAAGCTATAAACAGCAGGACTTTGCTCATAACAACGGTATCCTGTTTTCTTATTTTCAGCCATCTTATTCCCTGGCTATGGTAGGCGTGCATGCCCAGGCCTGCCAGCAGTGAAACGGGTACGAGGGTGGCCAGGCTGTATAAAAAAACCTGCCGGTTGGTGGAAGATATTGTTTGATTCACAATATCAGACCAGGCAATAAAAAGCAGGTTACCCATAAAAAGCACCGCCAGTAATGACAGAAACAGGATGATCTGGTTCAGTAGCGTATTGCGTACCCAGGTTACACCCACTGTCCATGCGTCTGCAGACATAATACTGGCATTGGGAGAAAAGTAATTGCTAAACATCCGCAACCATTTAATAGGCCTCAATTCTTCTCCGGCCGGATTGGGCGAGAGACCCGGACATAAGCGGTTGGTTACTTTCACCACGGAGCCATCTCTTTTAATCCAGGCGGCCAGCCAGCTGCCGATATAGCCGCCACCGGATACCGTTGACAGGTAGTCGAATTTCTTAATGAGGTTTCTTTTTGCAAGGCTCTGCAATATGCCCAGGTTAAAAGTGGCAGAGCGTATGCCGCCGCCCGAGAAAGCAAGTGCCGTCAGACCATCCATTTGCCCGGCTCTTTCAAATGGATCGTTTGCCGCCGCAATGGGTTTAGGTGTTGCCTGTGAAGCATTGTATGGTTTGGCCACCTGCTCTTCACTGATGCGGCGGTCGCGGTTCAGTTGTATCTCCTGCAGTTCCATGTCAAAGATTTGTTCAAATGACAGGGGCGCGAGCGATTTAATCAACCAATTGTATAATTCAGTGGTGCTTGTGAGCAATGTTTCCGGAGCTACTTTGGTTTCAGCGGCCACGATGAATTGATCGAGCCATTTAATTTCCTCGTTGTCCAGCAAAGCTGATTGCTGTGTCTCTTCCATATTCCAGCATTGCAGGATGCGCTGGCGGTAGGCGCTGAAACTTCCTGCCCTAAGGGCCAACACCACCTGCATCGGTAAATATTGCAGTGCTTTTGCCAGCGCCACACGTTCTTCCGGAAAGGCGTACAATATTTTACTGATGGCTTCGCGCCACATAAACGGCGTGGGATAATTGCCGTTGATGTGCTGCAATTCGGCTATGCCATGCTCCCGGTTGGCATTTAGCCAGTCCACCAGGTTGCCCGACAAATGAACGGCATAAGTAAGCGAGAGATCTGCCATGATTTTTTGATCAACCTTTTTCTTGCTGATCCAAATAAGTTCAATGGCTTTTACCGAGAAGCTATCTTCTTCTTTTTTAGGGTACTGGTTACTATCAATATCGTGTTCCGGTTTTTTGGAACCCTGGTTTACCACAGCTGTACCGGGGTTGCCAGCCTGCTCTGCATCTTCTCTTGCAGCATAACCCATCAATGCTGCCTGTAAATCTGTTGCAGAAAGCGTTAAGATGCTGATGGACTGGTTTTTTTCACCGCTGGTAATAGCGCCCTTTAGCAGGGTGGTCTGAATGGCGGTGATAAAAGAAGTGGCGCGGGCCGTTAAATCCATAATAGCGTTCATAATGAGTGATTTTTTGAGCGTTATGGTATTTGTACGGACAGGCGGTAGGATGTTTAAAGTTATGTGGTTAACCGTTTTTCGCAATACCCTGTTAGTAGTATTGGAGATGAGAGCAGTAATAAGGAGATTTGGATGGCGTGCCACACCCATTACCAGCACGAAAAATTCTTTGAGTTTAGAGCCACTGTTGTCTGGAAAACGTGGTATAAGTTGTAATGCTTTACTATGCTGTCTTAGCAATTTAGCAAAAGCAGGGAGTTCTATTTTATCAAGCTGTCACCAGTACCCCCGTAAGACGCCTATTTTCCCGTTAGCTTTGTTCTACTGCTGAGAGTGGCAATGGCCGAAATAATTGCTGGAGCTGAATTATAGCCTAAAAGGGAAAATCAGCGGCGGCGGGGGTACGAAGCCTGCCGGCTTTGAGGCGATTCAGTTAAAAGAATTTAACTGGATAACAATTATAATCAGTTCGTACTCTCAGGAGAAAAATGCTGACGAAAATCAGTTCGTCAGTATGAAACTGTAGCTATTAACCTTCAAATAAGGACACCTGAAAATTCATCCCCGATTTCCTCCTCTTAAAGCAGCGGAAATTGAAATATCCAATGGAAATTAACACCCATCAATAGGTAGAAAACTGCTGCGATGGGTTTACCCCGGCTTTCTGTAAAAATCAGCTTTTTCAGGGGCAAGCGGTTGTTTTCCTGCAATGATATCGGCCGCCTTTTCTGCTATCATCATAATGGGCGCATAGAGGTTACCGTTGGTTACATACGGCATTACACTTCCATCTACTACCCTTAATCCATCAAGCCCATGCACCCGCATGGTAAGTGGATCTACCACCGCCATCTTATCAGTACCCATCTTGCAGGTGCAGGAGGGATGCAGGGCCGTTTCTGCATCACGGCGCACCCAATCCAGTATTTCCTCATCGGTATCAACGGCAGGTCCGGGTGAAAGTTCCCCACCATTAAATTCATCCATCGCCGGCTGATTCAGTATTTTTCGGGCACAGCGGATTTTGACCCTTCCAATACTTCTGCCTTTTTATTAAGTCCACAAAAAGGTGCGGATATTTTCATCGCCCGATTCAATACCAATGCCCAGTTCAGTTGGGCCCGGCGGATAGATTCGCCTGGGCTCGCGCGCTCCTACAGGCTTCAGAACCCGACGTGGCGGCCGTTCGAAGGCTATTGGCCACCGCGTTGCAGCAGTGTCGGCGACAGGGTGATGCACGTTTAGGACGCCG
>JANPGT010000429.1:0-2011 GCA_031424135.1 Chitinophagaceae bacterium | reverse complement strand
TTTAAAAACCGCTATACCCGCCCTTGCAATATGGATGTTTTGTGATTGCAGCGCCAGCAAAGGATGCGCAGTATCCATTGCGGTTGCAGGTAGTGGCAGTTTTTCCAATGGCAGCTGTACGGGCAGCATTGGCTCATTGGTATTCAATAACTGCATCAACGACTGCTGTTCGATTTCTATTTCTATACTTACCTGCTGCAACAAGGCCTGCAGTTCATTCATACGTGCATTGGCTGCAATACTGTCCAGGCCAGGACTGTCACCCGTTTTAACCTTCAACCTGGCAGCATCATTCAATGATCTGTAAATACTGTCTAGCCGGTTAAACAACTGCTGCTTGTCCTGCAGGTACCAAAGCTGGTAATATACTTTCCGGGTATCTCTTATTATATCAACATCAATCATCGCATTGTTGACCTGGTAGAATTTCAGTTGCTCATTGTACAGGTTCTTCTGTGCTTTGTACAAACCCGGCCAGGCAATACTTTGTGACAGGCCAATCTTTAAAATGCCTTTATTATCACTGGGCCGCAAGTCTTCATTTTCTGCAAATACGCCTGTCTTTGGTAAAGCGGTGGCCGTTTTTACCTGCGAACGCCCTTTATTTATCTGAAGCTCGTTCACCTGGTATTGAAGGTTACTTTTGGTAAGTATCAGCGCCTCATTGATACTGATTCTTTTTGCCGGCTGTTGTGCCTGCAAAGTATTTGTTAGCGCCAGGACTACCATAACGGCTGTGAGGGGCTTTATACGGATCTTTCCTTTTCGTGAAAACAACAGGTATAAACAGGGAAGCACCACCAGTGTAAGGAAGGTGGCTGTTAATAATCCACCAATCACCACTGTTGCCAAAGGTTTTTGCACCTCGGCACCTGAACCGGAAGAAAAGGCCATTGGTAAGAACCCCAGCGAAGCCACAGTAGCCGTCATCAGCACCGGGCGTAACCTTATCTTGGTTCCCTCCAGGATCCGTGCAATAATATCTCTGTTACCGTCCTTCTCTAACTGGTTAAAAGTGCTGATTAAAACAATCCCGTTTAAAACTGCCACTCCAAACAATGCAATAAATCCAACACCTGCTGAGATGCTGAAGGGCATGCCCCGCAGCAGCAGGGCAAATACACCTCCAATAGCGCTCATGGGGATAGCCGTGAAAATCAGTGCGGCTTCCTTAAAAGATCGAAAAGTCAGGTACAGCATGAAGAAGATAAGCAGCAAAGCCAGTGGCACAACAATCAGGAGCCTGGCAGAAGCTTTTTGCAAATTTTCAAACGTTCCCCCATAAGTATAATAGTACCCAGCAGGCAATTTCACTTTTTTATCCAGTTGTTGTTGCGCTTCCTCTACTACAGTTGCTACATCACGCCCGCTTACATTGAAGCTTACATAGATTCTCCGTTTGCCTGCCTCGCGGCTGATTTGCGCCGGACCTGTTTTAAAAGAGACTTTGGCCACCTGTGAAAGCGGTATCTGGTTACCATTGGCCATAGGTATATACAGATCAGCTACATTGTCTAAAGTGCTCCGGTGCGCACTGTCTAACCTGACTACCAGATCAAATTTTCTTTCGTTTTCAAAAACAACACCCGCCGCTTCTCCGGCAAATGCCGTGCTGATGATATGATTGACATCTTCGATATTCAAACCATACCCCGCCATTTTTGCGCGGTCATATTCAATGGTAATTTGCGGCAAACCATCTACCCTTTCTACCTGTGGCTGCGTAATACCATTGATGGGCCGTATAGCATTGGCAACTTTATCTGCATAGGTGACCAAAGAATCTAAATTTTCGCCAAAAATTTTGATGGCTACATCCTGCCGTATGCCGGTCATGAGTTCATTGAACCGCATTTGTATGGGTTGGCTGGGCTCGGCCAGTACGCCGGGAATGGTTGATAATTTATCCCTCATGATATCTGCCATTGCGTAAAAATCTTTGGTAGTCGTCCATTGCTTTTTATCTTTCATGATGACCAGTAAGTCGGAGGCTTCCGGAGGCATCGGGTCG
>JANPGT010000428.1:0-3318 GCA_031424135.1 Chitinophagaceae bacterium | reverse complement strand
CTTTGGGATGCTGCTGCAGGTATTTCAGCAGGTGCCGGGTAGTAGCCGTAATCCTGTCCAGCCGGGCAGGCAGGGTACGCAGGCCCCTGATCATTAGCCAGGCGTTAAAAGGGCTGGTGCCGATGCCCATATTCAGGTATTCGCTGTCGAAGATTTTTTTCATCATCGTTTTAGTGCCGCAAAGCACGCCCCCCACGGTATCGCTGTGCCCGTTAATGTATTTGGTAGCCGTCTGCATGGCAATATCAATCCCCAGTGCAATAGGTTGCTGAAAAAGCGGCGTGCAATAACTGTTGTCTATAATAGTAACAATGTTTTCTTCACGGGCCAGCGCTGCAACGGCTTTCAGATCCTGCAATTCGTAGGTAAGGCTGTTGGGCGACTCCAGGTAAATAACCGTGGTATTGGGGAGAATGGCCCTTTCAAAATTCTCAATGCTGGTACCATCCACATAAGTAGTAGTGATGCCAAAGCGGGGCAGTATATTATCAAACATTTTCCAGGCCCAGGTATAGGGCTTGTTTACGGACACAATATGGTCACCGCTTTTTACATTGGCGAACACCGCCGCAAAGATGGCCGAGGCACCGCTGTTAAACACCAGCGCATCTTCTGCCCCATCCAGCGCAGCCAGTTTTTTACGCAGGATGTCTACGGTAGGATTAAGACCCCGGCTATAGAGATAGCCGCTCATTTCATCCTCAAAAGCCAGCCGCAGATCCTCTACTTTTTTAAAAGCAAAATTGCTGGTTTGCATGATCGGCGGCGAAACAGCGTTAAAATAAAGCTCCCGGTCCTCTCCCAGTTCATTTATAATATACGAGATGTCCATTTTATGCTTTGTTTTTTTTAATGCCTGTTACAATAAAATACAGGGCGATAAACGATGCCAGAACGCTGATACCAATGAGTGCAGCATAATGGTTTTTTTCATAATCCAGCGCAATGCTGATGGCCACAAATAAATACGCCGCCATGAAAATAACCGGCAATACGGGGTACAGTTTCATGATGTAGATGCCGGTACCATCCAGGTGCTTTGTCTTTTTACGCAGGATGAAGATAGTGCCGGCAGACAATACCATTCCAAAGCAATCCAGGAAAATAGTGAAGCTTAAAATGGTGTCGAATTCTTTTGCCCAGAAAACTATCAGCGCACACATGGCTGCAAATACGCTGAGTGATACCGTAAGTACGTCTGTTTTTTCATTGCGGCGCCGGAATACCGGTGGCAGAATTTTGTCTTCGCTCATAGCATACATTACCCTTGGATTACTCATCAGCAAGACGTTTACATAGGCCAGCACACTCAAAAATAGAAAGCCGGATAAGATGCGCTCTGCGTTCACCCCAAAAATTTTGGACGCCATGATAGCGGCAATGTTTTTTGTTTCCGGCAGGTGCAGTGTATCGAACCCTATTACTTTGATATAGGCATAATTAATGGTCAGGTATAGCAGAATGATAATAGAGATACCCAGGAAAATGCCGCGGGGGATGTTTTTAGCCGGCTCCTTTACTTCTGCACCAAAATTGATGGTTTGCTGGTAGCCTCCATAGGTAAAACTCACCGCTACCAGGCCAATGCCAAAAGCCTTGATATATTCTTTTAATGAAGCGTTGATCACCGAGGTAGTATGCGCGACTTCGCTGCCGCCCGCAAAAAACACCGGTGTAATCAGCAGCAGTATCAGTATTATTTTAATAATGGTGAGCACATTCTGTGTTTTGGCGCTCATTTTTAATCCCATCAGGTTTACCCCATAAAAAATGATGATAGCAGCAATAGCAATCACTATCTGAACGGTCTGCACGTAAGATGCATTGCTGGCCTGCCTGATCCATTCTGGCTCTTTCGACAAGGGAATAAAAATGCCGGTAATATACTCTCCGCCTACCAATGCTACCGCCGCCAGTGAAGCCGCATTGGATACCAGTATAATGCAGTTGATGCCAAAAGCGATGGAAGGGTGATAGGCGTACGAAAAAACTTTGTAGTACCCGCCTATTACCGGAAGCCGGCTGCCAATCTCTGCGTAGGTGAGTGCGCCGCAGTAAGCTACCATACCACCAGCAATCCAGGCGGCAAAAAAAAGGGTGGTAGAAGGAACCGCCTGGGCCACGTTCAGCGGAGCACGAAAAATACCCATTCCAATAACAAGACTTACCACAATCATGGTGAAATCAAACAGCGTAAGCCTGGCAGTTTTGCTCATGGAATGAAGATAATGAATATTACGTTTTACATTTGCTGCTCAAAACATATTCAACACCCATGCAAACCAGGATATACTGCTTACTAACCGCCATTTGTTGCTGCTTTGCTGCAGGTGCCCAGGAAACAACGGTGATTGATTCTTCAAAAATACTGGAGACTGTAACCGTAAGGGCGTTTGAGCAAAACAAACAGCTGAGAGAAGTGTCCGCCGCGGTTATTGTGGTAGACAAAGCCCAGCTCGAGCGTTTCAGCAATACCTCCCTGGTGCCGGCTTTTAACAGCAACCCGGGTGTGCGCATGGAAGAGCGTTCTCCCGGCAGCTACCGGCTGAATATCCGCGGCAGTACGCTGCGTTCACCCTTTGGCGTAAGAAATGTAAAAGTGTACTGGAACGATATTCCCTTTACTGACCCGGGCGGCAATACTTACCTCAACCAGCTCAGCTTTTCAAATATTCAGTCGGTAGAGGTGATCAAGGGCCCTGCGGCAAGCATCTACGGCGCAGGCACCGGTGGTGCCGTGCTGCTGCAAAGCCAGGCAGGTGCATGGCTACCCGGCATCACCGCAGGGTATACCGGCGGCAGTTTTAACACCAATGCTTTTAATCTGCAGTTCAGGGGCGGTACCGATGAACGGCGAAACAGCTTTAGTTTTTCTCACCAGAACAGCGATGGTTACCGCCTGCATACCAATATGCGCAGGGATATCGGTACCTGGGAAACCCAATTGAAACTGAGCGACAAACAAACCCTGAGCACCAATTTTCTCTATGGCGATTTGTATTACCAGACACCGGGCGCTCTTACCCTTACAGAATTCAATGCCAATCCAAAAGCCTATCGCCCGGTAGTAGGCGCGTTTCCTGATGCGGAGCAAGCCAAAGCCGCCATCTTCCAGAAAATGCTAATGGCAGGTATTACCAACCACTATCATTTTACGCCTGCACTGGAAAATACCACCACAGTATACGGTGCATTTGTACAGTTCAGCAACCCCACTTTCCGCACTTATGAGAGAAGAAGCGAACCCCATTTTGGTGGCAGAACGGTTTTTAGCCTGCAACAGCTATGGGGGGCCACCAAATTACAATGGGTGGCAGG
>JANPGT010000427.1:0-2167 GCA_031424135.1 Chitinophagaceae bacterium | reverse complement strand
GATTCCATAAAATTGCGCATGTGTGCAGATGTTAGTTTATCGCCACCGGTATTGGCCGAAGCAATTACTTTCTCTGCAGATGCCAGTTCAAATGCCGGCAACAGATTCGCTTTCATATTCATGGCTGCCGCTGCTTTTTCGCTCAGGCCACCCTGCGGTGAAACTTTGTTGGTATTCAGGTTTAACTCACCACCATTAGAGTAATAAATTTCCGCAGGGTTTTCATCACCATTGTGCATGCGGGAACCAAATGTTACCTGGAAACCAGAAGAAAGATCTTCCAACGGTCCATAATCAAAAACAGCGTAAGTAGTGTCCCAGTTTTTTCTTCCATCCTTCCACATATAAATGCCGCCGTTTGCCACTACACTGCGTGGATGTTTGAGGCCGCTGAACCAATGTACGGTGTCAATCTGGTGACTCATCCACTGGCCGGGTAGGCCGGAAGAATAAGGCCAGAACAGGCGGAACTCTAAATATTTTCGGGCATCAAAATTCTCAAAGGGCCTGTTCATCAGGAATCGCTTCCAGTCGGTATCTGCTTCTTTCAATTTATCCAGCAGGGGCACCCGGCGCCAGCGGCCAGGCTGGTTTACATTCCAGGAAAGTTCCACCATTTTTATATCACCAAATTTACCCGAGCGGATAAATTCATTGGCAGCATGGTAGTTGGAGCCGCTTCTGCGCTGAGATCCAATCTGCACAATTCTGTCGCTGGCTTTCACCGCTTTCAGTGCAGCACGGTTATCTTCCATGGTTTCTGCAAAAGGCTTTTCTACATAGGCATCGCAGCCTGCTTTCACGGCTTCCACGGTATGCAGGGCATGCTGAAAATCCGCCGTGCTGATAAACACAGCATCTACCAGTTTCTTATCATACATTTCTTCATTGTTGCGGCAGGCAGTTACATCGTGCCCCATTTTTTCTTTCCAGGTAGCCGATCCTTCTTCGCGGCGCATTTTCCATATATCCGAAACGGCTACTACATCAAAATTCAGTTCTTTGTAATGATTCATAAAACTGGGGATATGGCTGCTCCTGTGCCTGTCAGAAAACCCTACCACACCTACCCTCACCCTGTCGTTGGAACCAATGATTCTATTATAGCTACTGGCACTGAAAGCGGCGGGTGCACCCAGGTAAAACCCGGCAGAACCCAGTGCGGCTTTTTTTATGAAATCGCGTCTTGATTGTGGCATGTAAATCGTTTTTTTTGAAGTGTTTGTATAAATGAAGGATGATCAATCGGTGGGTTGACAATGAAGATTATCAGCCTGTGCTAAAATTACTTCATCAGGGTATTAAAACAAGATTAATTTCTCTTTTTACGCCCAGTTTAAACGCAATCGTTCCCGGGAATCCGGAAGCTGTATCTCCGTTACCATTATTGAAGATTCAAAGACGCATCTTCTTGAAGATTTTCATTGATAAAACGGCAATGAGACGCTATACTGTTTTCCCTTCTGCCGCCTTACTGATATCTGTTGCTATGCTGGCGATGAACTGAAACTGGTCTACAATGGGTTTCAGCTCAGAGAGGCGCAGCCTTGTATCAGTCAGCGCCAGTCCCTGCTCCAGCTCCTTATTTCTTTTGGCCACCAGTTCTTTAATATGGGTGCCCAGTGTAAAGGCCGCATGCTGGGTAATTGCCTGGCTATTCATCGGGGCTTCTTCCAGCAGTTGTTGGGCTGCCTGCAGGTGCTGGGTGGTATCAACAATAATTGGTGCAAAATCCGTTGATTGGTATTTGGTGGCCAGCAGCTTGCTGAAATGCGCCAGGGTAGCAATATGAGAAGTGAGCATATGGGTAAGCACCACAAACTGGTGTACCTGCCGGGCATTTTTCTGTTTGCTTTTGGGTTCTGCCAGCAGCCTTGCAAACGCGTCCGACAAATTGGCCAGGGCTACAAAAGCCTGTTTGCGGCTGAGCCTGAACTCGGTGTCTGTAACTGCGTCACCGGTGAATGTTTGCGATACGCTGCTGTAATAGTCCAGCGCGGCGGCAATGGCGGCGGACTGGTATTTTTTTATCTGCTCGTGCTCCCAGGCCGGCAGTAAAAAGAAATTGGCTGCAAAGGCAATGGCCGATCCTATAGCGGTATCAATCACCCTGTCTGTTATAATGGTTTTGAAATGGCCACTATCAAGCAGATGAAACAGCAACAAT
>JANPGT010000426.1:0-1999 GCA_031424135.1 Chitinophagaceae bacterium | reverse complement strand
CCGCTCCAGGAAGTGGCCGGTCCATTTAAGGTTTCCTGTCCAATGGCAAAATGGTTTTCGTAAAAAGTATAAATAGAATTTGACTGCGCACCGTTTGATTGTGTATTGGTGCCCACATACAAGCCCCTTAACGGACATATATTATCGTAGTCAACAGTGTCGATTTTATAAAGCGTATCTTTTTTATACAAAGTGTCGCGCTTAACAACGGTTACAGTATCGTGAATGGTGGTAACGTCTTTCTGGCAGCCGGATGTAGTGAAAGAAACTGAAAACATGGTCATTGCAGCGAGGATAGCCAATAGGGTACGAACGGGTTTGTTTTTCATTTTTAGCTATGTATAAGGTTTATAGAACTGTAAAATAGATTAATTATTGTAAAACGCAAATAGGTGAAACTGTTAATGAACCGGTACCGGGATTTTTAGTCCATCCTGAACCTTTCAACCTTCCCGGGCAATGTCTGTGCAACGGAAATACCAGGTGAATGCTATTTCCTGCACGAGCCGCCGTCATCAGTATCCAAATCATGATTTCGTTACCTAAGCCGCCGAGTCCTGCACTGTGATTCAGCATATAAATGTATAATTAGGTTGCAGAGACATCGGCGGGGAAATAAGGTGAGACAGGCTCAAACGAAAAACCCCCTCATCACTGACAAGGTCTTCAAAGCTGTGCTGTGGGCCCGCGATTGGCGGGAGACACATTTATTTTCAGTCCATTTCCCGACCAGGTCGGGATACCGCACCTGGGATCGATCGCTAGAAACAAAAAACCCCATCATCACTGACAGGGTCTTTAAAGCTGTGGTGTGGGCCGGGGTTGAACCGGCGACACATGGATTTTCAGTCCATTGCTCTACCAACTGAGCTACCGCACCATCATTTTCAGTCCATTTCCCGACCCAAGTCGGGATACCGCACCATCCATTCGCTTTTTTACGAGCGGGCAGCAAAAATAGTACTTGCCCGGTAAAATCTAAAATGTTTTTTAAAATACTGTCAATTAAAGTTTTACGGGCAAAATCGCGGCAAAGGCTATTTTTCACATTTCCCATATTCACCACATTTCCACCCGTCTTCGCTTCGCTCGTCCGGGCAGGCATTCTCCTACATCCCGTATTCGCTCAAAAACTTAATCCGCATAATTTTCAGCTGCTCCCAGCTGTAATTGCCCTCGTTCAGCTCCTGCTGCGCTACCTGCAGGGAGGAGGTTTCGCAACCTTTGAAATAGTCGATGATTTCCTCCTGCTCGTATTCATCCAGCATATCGTCTATGGCGTAATCCAGGTTCAGCTTGGTACCACTGGCGGCGATGGTTTCCATTTCTTCCATCAGGGCATCCATGCGCCAGTCTTTATTCTTGGCAATTACTTCCAGCGGCATCTTTTTATCTACCTGCTGAATGATAAATACCTTGCTCATGCTCTTATTGGCCACGGTCTTCATCACAAAATCATCGGGCTTCTGTACATCGTGTTCGGCTACGTATTTGGCTACCATGTCTACAAAAGGCTTGCCATGGCGAAGGGCTTTTCCCTTACTTACTCCCTGGCATTTCTCCAATTCCTGTATGGTGGTGGGGTACATGGTGGCCATGTCCTGCAAAGAGTTCTCCAGGAAGATAACAAAAGGCGGCAGGGCCTTTTTCTTGGCCTCTTTCAAGCGCAGATCCATCAACTGCTCAAACAATACATTGTCCACGGCAGCCGTTTCCGGGGCGCTTTCTGCCTCTTCATCATCGGCATTGGCCTCTTCAAAGAGGTTATTCATCACTATGGGGAAGCTCTTGGGTTTTTTGGCAAAAACCTCGCCCTGTTTGGTAATTTTTAATACGCCGTATTCTACAATGTCTTTGCTCAGCAGGTTTTCCAGCAGCATCTGGCGTACCAGGCTGTTCCAGTAATGGTGCGGCTGATCATTACCGATAGCTAAGTCTTTCAGCTGCTCGTGCCGGTACATCAATACCTGGGGTGTCACCCTGCCGGCAATAATATTCA
>JANPGT010000425.1:0-3598 GCA_031424135.1 Chitinophagaceae bacterium | reverse complement strand
AATGGGCATACCCTGGTATATCCGGTTACCGGTGCTGGCTATTTCCATTTCGCTTCTGAAAAAAGAAAAAAGATCCAGTCCAACCAGCACGGTGAAAAGAACAGTAAGATAAAGGGAAAATCGCTGTAATGCAGGTGGCCTTTTAATTAAATACACGGAGGCTGCTATCAGCAATAGCAGGGTGATGGGCAGTAATATACTATACCTGCTGATGGCTGTTCCTCCTGATATTTCTTTTACAAAATCATGATAAGCGCCGAAATACAGCAAAAGCAGGTCAACAAAAAAAATAATGAGGGCTGATTTAATGGCCGACCTCAGCAAAATGTATACTGCAAGGTAAGCAGCAATCGTAAAGCCATACACATACAGCACATAAAGAACAATATCCTCCCGCCGCAAAAATCCAAACAGATCATTGTACCTGTGCAACAGGAAAGAAACGGGAAGTAACAATAAATAAACTGTATGGTGCTTGAAAATGGCCTTCATTTCTTCAAATTGATGGTTTAATTGCCCCTGCCCTGAACTGCGGTTGGTGGCTGCAGGGTATCATATCCAATTTGATAAACGGCCCCCTGTTTAAAGTAATTTAAAGGCCCGGATACAGAAACGCTTTTACCTGTTGCCTGCAGAAAATACGCCCGCAAATCCAATGCTTCTTTTCCCCAGAACAAAATACGATCAGAATGTGGTACACTGTCAAAGTTAGCGATGCCAAACCGTTTCAATACAGCCTGGTGCCTGTTTTGAAGAAAATGCTCACTGCCCATGTAATTGGTAAGCATCCACTTGCCCGGATTGTCAAATATGTAAAACTTCTGCAATGGAAAGCCATCCCCTGCAATGACGAATAATTTTGAAGGGTTGGCTGCTATTTCTGCATAGGCAGATTTGAAGCGCTGGTTACCGGCCGTGTTTATCTGATTGATTTTATACAGCCTTACGCAGCCCCAGGCTACCGAAAGCAACATTGCCCCAACAATCATTGTTTGTGCGGATTTTCTTTTTGCCGGGGTCTTTCCGGGCGATACTACCATCAGCAGGCCCAGCATAAACAAACAGGAAATAAAAATATAGCCGGGTAGCTTCAGATTTACATGCAGGTACAACAGGCCCAATACCATACAGCCCAGGGCCCCCGTTGCAACCAGTATATTTCGCTTTTTAAATGGAAAGAGCGGAAGCAATGAAACCATAGCCAGGAAAAACACCCTATTATTTGTCCATGCCCAATTTTTTTGATTTTTAGCGGTATCGCCAGCCGCTTTTTGCGGCTGATTCAAATCAGCGAACATATTGCGCAGTTTGTCACCGGACAAATAACCGGTGTCAACCGGCAACCCATCGCGGAGAAGCCTGTATTCCGTCGCCCATTGCTGCCCCTCTGCCGGCTCCTTCAAATGATTGTTATTGTAAAACGAATAAATTTCCTGTCTGTAGGTCTCTTCCTGCTGCCACCCCGGAATGTATGCTTTGTAGTATGACTGCTGTGCCTGGTTGAAAAGAAATATTATTCCTGCTGCAGCAACCAGGGTTGCAAAATTAATTAGCGCAGCTTTTGCAGGCGGGCTGAAAAGCAGGAATGGCAGTGCGACACCCGCAACAGGCAGCAGTACATGTATCCGGAAAAATGAAGCGGTCAGTAATACTGCAACCGCTGCGGCAAGCTGCCATTTGATGGGTTTGCCCTGGCGGTGGGCCGTAAATATCATTAAAAGCGCCGTACATCCCAGCACAACGGACGTATTGGTAAAATTCAACTCCATTAGAAACCAACCCTCAAATACGACAAATAATACCATGCAGGCCATGAAGAAAAGTATTGTTGGTTTTTCACGCCATATCAACAGTAAAATGATTGTACACGCAGCGTAATGCGCCAGCAACAGCAAAACAGAATACCAGTTTACCAAACCGGTAAGCAGGAAAAGATTTTTCACTATCATTCCAAGCAATGGATGCAGGCCATTATTATAGTGCAGCAGTTCAGTTGGAGGTTCACCAAAAGCACCGCTGAGGTGATACAATACATACACATCTTCTTCTGTATTATACACAGGGTGTAAAAAAAAGAGAATTACGGAAAATATAAAAAGATTTATTAACGCAGCCGAAAATATTTTATGGTATTGCTTTTTCATAAATCGAGGCTGTTCATTTTACCGGCGGGTAAGAAATCCAGGTGCTATACTATTATTTCCATTGCATACAATATCCTTCCGCTTTGAAGCAGTCTCTTTTGAAGTATGCTGAACCTGGCAGTAAAAAACTGCTCAAATAACGCTTCATTATACACGTCATCATGCCCCCCTTTCCTTTCGGTAATGACCGTTACCTTTTCATCGTCCGGCGGAACAAATTCAATTAACAGGTACCTGTCAGTCATACTATAAAACATATCCGCCATTTTTTGCAGCGGCAAATTTTCTGTAAAGTGCAGGTGATGCACCAGGGCCAGGGCAACAACAAGCTCTGCTTTTGAACGCTGCAGAAATGCAGGCCTTTCTTTATTATTGAAACCAGTGGCAGGGGGAGGATTGCCGATATTAACAATCAATGGCAGTATATACCCATTGCCGGTTTCCTTTACCTTCTCATACAGGGTATTAATACAGGCAGCGTCAAAGTCCCCTGCTGTAACCCGGATGTTTTTGCTGGCCAGGATTTTTGAGAAGTAACCATCATTGGCACCTATATCCAGTGCTTTTTTCACAAGAAGCGGAGCTGTAAGTTCCAAAAAAACCTGCTCTTTTTCTTCCAGGTATTGCTGGCTGGTGATAGTGGAAGCGTAATAATTATTCCAGGTTGTTTTTTTAGATGGATAATGGAGTTTGCGGATAATACCCTGCAGGTGCAGGAGTAAACGTTCCGTTTTTTGCCGGTCAAATTTTCTATCGGGCCTGTCTTTCACCGCAGCTTTTCCAACTTTGTTTTGTAAGTGAACATGCAGAGCTGTGCCCAGGTTAAACCTGGTTTTAAATGGCAGCAATTCCGCCGTAAGACTTGCGGAAAGCCCATCCAGGTAAATGCTGAGCCATTGCTGCGCCTCAACACTACAGTAATGATTCAGCAATAATGGAAAAAGAAAATGCCCGCAAAACTGCCGGTAGGCTATCCATGGTTTTGTCTCATCAAACAATTCGAAGGAAATAGTATCAATAAACACCGGCCGGCCATGCTGAAACTGGATATTAAAAGAAGAGGCATCCTTTAGTATCATCCCCTTTTGTATCGCAAGCAGGTTAATTTCAAGTGTCAGCAGCGCAGCATCTTTAAGCATTGCAAAGGCCCACTCGTAAGGATAACTGATAAAATCAAGCTGCACCGGCAAAAGCGTTTTATACGCGTTGCCTTCTCCTGTTGCTATGGTATCCACTTCGGCATGAGGGAGTAACAGCTTTCTTTCTGTGAGTATTTTATACAATCCGGATTGCATCAGGCAATCGTAGTGGGGTGCATAGATTTGGTTAACCTGCCGGTAGTACTGTTGTTCATAGTTAAAGACAAAACCTGCCTTGTCTTTATAGGAAGCAGGGTTAACCTGAACATCAGTCATCTTGCGGCTTTTTATCATCAACTTGATCCTTCCCCTTAA